>CAZFEZ010000001.1:0-24322 GCA_964518225.1 uncultured Methanosarcinales archaeon
AAAACAGCTGGAAAATCAGGATGAGCTGCATTTGGAAATAAAACCCGGTGCCTTTGAACTGCTCAGCAGGCGCTAAACCCCCAAGCATTACATATATTATGCTTTCAAATAGTATGAAGAATAATGAAAAGAATTTTTGGGTTCCCTGAAAACTCTTTTTGCCTTCCGGTGTTGCCAAGTCAAATTTCCATATCCCCGAGCCGTTCAGGAGCTGCAAGACAATAGACGCTGTGACAATCGGGCCTATCCCCAACGATATCAATGAGCCGAATTCTGCCCCGAGGATTATAGACAGCGTCTCGAACCTCTGCAGAGCATTAATTCCGAGCCCGAACAAAGGCATTAGCCCCAATACAAAGAATATGACTAAAACAATTGCCGTCCATTTCAGTTTCTCCCTGAATGAAAGAGCCTTTTGGGTCGGTCCTTCTACTTCAGGAAGATTTGAGGTGATAGTTTGCCACAGAGACATTTTGATAAAAAAATTTAATGATTTTTAAAGCTATTCTGATTATCCCATTGCACTTGGTTCTGCCAATCCAATTACTTCCCCGCCAGCCGCCTTTACTTTTTCTATCGCCGATTTTGAGGCATACTGGGCCTTTATCCTGAGCTTTGCAGATACTCTTCCGTCGCCAAGAAGCTTGTTATACCCGATTTTTTCCAGATCCACAACATAAACCCCATTTTCCTTGCTGACGAGTTTTTTCAGGACAAGATTGTCAATGTGCTGCCCGATATATCCGATATTGACTGGATTAATCTTGGCTTTTGGGGTCTTGCTCACGAAGCCATGCTTGCCGAAATAATGCACATCCTTCCATATGCTTGGCTTTTTTGAGTCTGCCCTTTTTCCGGAGCCTGCCATTCCTGCCCCTCCCTGATGGCCCTTTCCGCGGTGCTTTTTCTTTGCGCCCCATCCATGCGTTTTATGCCCGCGCTGCCTTTCGTTCTTCTTGCGCTTGTTGACTGTCATTTCAAACCTCGAGCTTTTTCATATTCTGAAACTAAGTACGATAAAACAGGTCTAGCCAGATCCAATGATTTAGCAAGTGTTTCGTCTGAAGATTCTACAACACTCTTGGATATTTTTTCCAATATTGATAGATTATTAGATAGCCTACCTCTGCTTATACTAACTTCATCAAATTCTTGTATTAAATTATAATGTTCTAATTTTATGAACTGGGTAATTTCATCCGCACTCAAAATATTATTGATATATGATTTAAATAATTGATATTTTTGTTGTGATGGTTGCTCTTGATCATTGTAAACCATGGCAATTGAAGTTGATTCCACATAATCTCTAAAATCTTTAATAATGATTCTTGCTAATCTACCGATAGTCATATTTCCTTGAGTATACCCAACAAATTCGCCTGCTAACTCGGAGATTGGCCTCCCACTAGGCTTTTTTTGAATGTTATACATCAGACCATCCTCTTGATTAACTCGTTAATTTTATCTCCACGATAGCCCAAAGCGCCGCCCTGCTTGAATGAGTGCTTTATGCCTTTTCTTCCCAGTCCTTTTCTTGGGGCGTTTAACCTGAAATATTTTTTTATTTTCTTGTTGCTTACAAGAATGAAATCATTGTATTTTATTTTCCCGCTTGAGTCTGCCTCTAAGCCCTTGAATTCCTCTCCTCTTTTTTCAACAAGAGTTTTAAATGTCTCATCGTCAATTTCTCCCCAGGTTATGTAATCTTTTGCTTTCTTGAGCATGCCCACGTAAACCGGATTGTTCGGCAAAACTGCGCAATAATTTGTTTTGAAAAGCCTCAGCATTTGAAGGGTGCTCTCTACCTTGCCATTTACGTTAATAAGCCCTCTCAGCCTTATCGCAGCGAGCCTTGAATTGTTTGATTCCATGTTCATGCCTTGATCAATGCAGAGCCTTCCACAATGTGCAGCTTTTCAGCGTCTTTTTGGCTTATCTTAAACTGCATCAGTTCCCTTAAAGCGCCAAAGCATGCATACAGCAAGTTCAGCTTGCTCCTGCTCTGCCCTTCTGTCCTTGACCATACGTCTTTTATGCCTGCCATTTTCAAAACTTTCTGGCATTCTTTCTCAACTATGAGCCCAGTGCCTTTAGGAG
Source organism: uncultured Methanosarcinales archaeon (assembly GCA_964518225.1). GTDB lineage: Archaea > Nanobdellota > Nanobdellia > Woesearchaeales > GW2011-AR4. Next base: position 2,101 of record CAZFEZ010000001.1, read on the forward strand.
CAGGCATCAATATTATTTCGACAGAGCCTGCTTTTCCGCTTACCTTGAACGGAACTGTATGCAGATCGCCGCATCCGCAGCGCCAGTTGCCACATCCCCTTCTGATTTTTATCATATTGAGCTTTGCCTGCCTTATTGCCTTCTCTCTTGCGGGGACTGTCTCTTTTGACTTTCCGTAACCCACCCCTACATATCCGTCTTCATTTCCAACAACTGCAAATGTTGCAAACTTCGGCTTGTTGCCTTCCTGGGTTTTCTTCTGGGTTTGCTTGAATATTCTTTTCTGGCCGCCTCCAAATTTTCCTTTTGCCTGGCCTACCATCAGTAAATCAGTTGCAAGATTAGGCATTAAAGCGTCAACAATCTCGGGCTCAAGTATTTTTATCCTCCTGTCCAGTATGTAGTTTATGTCACTGATTTCGCCGTTCTTTATCTTCATGCCGAGCGACGTTTTTGGCTTCCACGCCTCTTTTTCAAAAGCTCCCTTCTTTTTGGCTTCCTCAACAATATGCTCCTCAAGCTCTTTAACCTCGCCAAGCTCGACGGCCAGCCCCTCTTTTGGCTTTTCTATTTCTATAACAGCCTCTTCTTCATGCAGCTCTTCCACTACACTTGCAATTTCTTCTTTTTCTTCCTTTTTTTCTGGTTCTGCTGTTTTTTTCTTAGGCATTTATCTTGCTCCTTATTTCATTAAAGTGTTTTACAATATTCTCTGGGTTGATACCTTTTTTAAGATACGCGGAGAACTGCCTGCTGTATCTTTGGGCATCGCTCTTCAATGCACTTGCATGTTTGGCTATATGTTCTCCAGATATCCTGTCTTTTGACGGCAGTACCTCTGGATTAAGCGGGATTTTCAGCCCGGCGTCCACTGCTCCTGCAAGCGCGGCATACAGCCTTGAGCCTTTAGTTGACTGGCTAAATCCAACGTCAAGTATCGCTTCGCTGATGCCTTTCTCCAGCGCCTTTTTTCCGGCGGACATTCCAATCAGGTAAGCGCTTGGAACATTTCCATTGCCGCCTTTCCACCCTAATTTGTCCAATGTTTTTGCGCTGATTGTGAATATTGTCCTGTCACCTTTTGGGCTGTACTCGACTATAGATGCCTGGAGATTTTTTAGCGACTTTCTTACAACAAGCCTGTGCTTGCTGGACATAAGTATCTTTAGCCTCTTCCTGTAATTAGTCCTTCCCTGCCGTTTTCTCCTGAACGGAATTGAAGAAATTTTAGCTTTTTTCATTTTTTATTATGCCCTTCTCATTAGTGTAAAGTTTTAAGTGCCTGATGCTTCTGAAAAATCCGCCTTTGCTTTTCATGTAAAGGTCATGGTAAGCGCCGCTTTCGATTGAGCCGCTGTCCCTCAGGGATTTTATATAGCTCCTCTGCAGCCTTATTTTGTTCATCCATGTCATTTTCGGGTTAAGCCTTGCTGTTTTCTTGCCCTTTCTTGAGCCGGATCCCTTCTGCCTGCCCCGGCTTTTTTGTTTTTTGTTCTTTCTGGCCCAGTACCTTGATGTATTCAGCAGTCTTTTTTTCGAAATTGCCCCTGAGTTTACCAGTGACCTTATGTCGCTATTTGTGATTGCCTCTTTTATTTCGTCGAGGCTGTCGGGGTCAAATTTAACCCTGTTCATGCCGCATTTCAGTATCTGCGCCGCTAATCTTCTTTGTACGCTGAACATTTTAGACCCTTTTCATTAAAACCCTGTCCTTTTCTTTCTTTTCGGCCTCTTTTTTTGTTTCGCCGCCTGCGTCCTGTTGTTCCGCCTTTTTACCTTCAGTTTCCTTCGGCTTTTCCTTTGCTTCCTTCTTTGTTTCTTTTGCGGTTTTAGATTTTTTTAAGCTGAGCATATGCTCTATCTTCTTGATGTGCTCATCCGCATTTAAATTTAAGATGCTTATATTGAGCTCTTTTGCTTTCTTGAGCAGTCCGAGCCTTTTTTTAGACCCTACGCTTTTTGAGATTATAATCCCTTCTGCGCCGCTTTTTATTTTTGATATGTCCTCGAGGGAGGATACCCTGACAATTTTTAATCCTGAGGAATGAAGGCCCCTGACTTCCATTGGGGATTTGTAGCCCGGAGACGGCATTTTTCTTCTTCCCTTGAAATGATGCCTGATCTTGGAATGAATTCCTTTCGGCTTCCTCCACTTGTAGTTGAGCTTCATTCTTTTTGGATTGTCCTGCCTGATAAACTCCGGCTTTCTTTCCTTCAGGTCCTTTCTGATTTCCAAAAGCGTTTGGTTCATTTTAATTCCCTGCCGTCTTTGTTTATTATGTAAATGCCGTCCTGAAAAATGCGGTTATCATAGCCCGGCCTTCTCGTCAATTTTTCTATATCTGCGCTTACCTGGCCGGCAATTTCCTTGCTTGCGCTTGTAACATGGATTAAATCACCTTCAACCTTGATGACTGCGCCTTCCTTCAGCTGCAGAACCCTCGGCACTTTTTCCCCGAGAAGATTCTTAACAACGAGCTTGCCGCTGCTGACGCTTACATTCATCGGGAAATGCCCTGAGCATATTTTTAGCGTGTAGTTATGATTCTGCAAGCTCCCGTTTATCATGTTCTTAAGGTGCGCCACCAGCGAGCCCGTGATTTTTTTGTCTTCTTTTGTCTCTCTCTCCGACTCGAATGTGATTTTTTGGCCGTCAACCCTCACTGAAACATTGTGCTGCGTCAGTTCTCTTCTGGCTTCCCCTTTCGGGCCTTTGACCAGCAAAAATTTTCCGCTCACTGACGCGCTTACCCCGTCGGGCAAAGCTATCTCCTTTGTAATCTTCGCATTCCGCGCTGCTTTTGTTTTTTTCATTTAGTAGCAGTAAGCCAAAAGCCTTCCTCCTGTCTTTTTTGATTTGGCGTCATAATGGGTCATAATTCCGCCCGGCGTTGATACAAAAAGTATGCCAAGATCCTTTGCAGGAAGGTACCTTGCCTCAAATTTTTCAAAATCTGTGTTTTTAACGCTGTATCTTGGCTTTATGACTCCGCATTTGTTTATGCTTCCGAGCAGGCTGAGCTTTATGTAATTGCCCCTGCTATCCTCTATTTCCTTAAAATCCGCGATATACCCGTTTTCCTTCATAACTCTTAACAGCTCCTTGATTATCTTTGACACAGGCTTTATCAGGCATTCAGATCTTCCGATTGCCTCATTGTTCAATATCAAAGACATCATGTTTGCGAGTGGGTCGTTTAACATTTTTCACCTTAGCTGTATTTTTTAAATCCGAGACTTGTTGCTATTTCCCTAAAGCATGTCCTGCACAGCCCCAGGCTGTACTTGCTTATGTAGCCGCCGGGCCTGCCGCATCTTCTGCATTTTTTTGTTGCCCTGCCGTATTTTCTCTGCTTAGGGGCATTATGTTTTATGTATTTCTGCATCTTGACAGGCTTGCTTTTCAGCTGCTTGAATACTTTTCTGTAATTGCTGTATGTCATATCATTCTTCCTCTATGTTTATGCTGAAATTTTTTGCCATGAAGTCTATAGCCTCCTGTTTTGATATCCTGTGCCTCGGTGGCACTTTTCTCATCAGCAGCCTTCTTCTCTTGATTCTGAAGCCGGGCCTCTCAAGCGTGATGCATACCTCAAGGCCCATAATGCCTATCTTCGGGTCGTATTTTACGCCCGGAATGTCTATATATTCATGGATTCCGAATGCTATGTTTCCGTTATCATCAAACTGCCTCTGGCTCATCTTCTTGTCTATTGCGTCCAGCAAGCGGGGGAGTATCTGTGCAGCTCTTCCTTTCCTTAATGTAATCTTGCACCCAATCGGCAGTCCGGGCCTCAGGCCCCATTCCTGTATCCTCTTGCTCGTTACTGTCCTTATTGGAGTTGCATTTCCTATTGCATTGAGCAGCACCAGGCTTTTTTCCAGTTTTGCCTGGTCTTTTCCCGCCCCTATGTTCAATGTGACTTTCTCGATTTTGATATCCTTCATTGAGCTCATCTTTATTCGACTGTAATCATTGGCTTTTCGCTGCCTATAACAAATGCATATTTCTTTGATGTTTCTATCAGATTACCGCCCTGATCCTTGTAGGTTATTTTATTTTGAGTGATGTCCTCTATACTGCCGGTCTCGCCTATGTGCCTTCCGCCTATAAGGAATATCACGGATTTTTTCTCCAGCTTCAAGTGCTTGGCTATTTTCTGCTCAGGCAATGACAAAATAAGGGTGTCTCCGACTTTGTAAGCGCCGTTATCAACCAAAAGGTTTTTGCCGTCGTATAAGTTTAACTGCATCCTGCCGCCAACCATTGTCTTGCCGGTAATTTTGCAGGGCTTTACCACAGCTTCGTCTTTATTTATCTTAACAAGGATCAGCTTGCCTTTTTTGTCCAGCATTACCCTGAAATGCTCATTTATATCCGTAAATTCTATTGTGTCAAAAAATCCCACCGGAAATCTGAAATCTTTTCTTGTAGTGCAGTCAATTTTTATGCCGCCGAGATTGAGGATTTTTTTAGCTTCCCTTGTAGTGTTTGCATACCCAAATACTTCCTTAAGCAGCACGCCAAGAGGAATCCCGCTGCCTAAGCCGTGCGGGCCTGATGCTGGCTTTGTTATAAATTTGCGCTTCTTCCTGACGATCTGCCATTTTTTTGGCGCTGCAAGCCTCTTTAAGTGGTCTTTGCCCATTTTATTTCCTCTCCAAAATCTTCTGCCTTAGCTTGTCATCGAGGTTCATCTCGGTTATCATTAAGTTTGAAGGATGCAGCCTGAGCAATTTCTTGGTTCCGTCTTTTTTTGCCGATTCTACGCCGCTGACAAGCACTCTTGTTCCTTTGATGTCTATGCCCTCCACTTTGCCCTCGTGCTTCCTGAACTGGCCGCGCATGACTTTCACCTTGTCTCCTTTTCTCAGCCCCGTGCTTCTTTTGCCGTATTTTTTCCTTAAATCCTTTGAAAGGTGTGAATGCGATAATTTTTGCTTGATGTGGAGGGGAGCGCTTGACCTATACTTTCTCTGCTTTCGCGGCTTCGCGCTGCTTTTCCAAACTCTTGAAAAATGCTTCATTTTAATTATACAACTATGCTGGCTATTTTGGCTATGCCTGGCCACCTTTCACACGCCTCTTTTGCAATTGCGCCCTTGAAGATAGTGCCTTTTGGATTGCCCTTGTCGTCCTTCAAAACCACGGCTGAATTGTCTTCAAATTTTATCCTCATGCCGTCAGCCCTTCTGTATTCCTTCCTCTGCCGCACTATGACGGCAAAAACCACCTGTTTTCTCATATCGGGCTTGCCCCTTACAACAGATGCCATAACCAAGTCTCCAACGCCGCAGCTCTGTATCCTTCCCTTGACGGTATTCATGCCCCTGACAGTAAACACCCTGATTGTCTTTGCGCCTGAATTGTCACAAGTGTCAATCTTGCACCCAACCGGCAATGCCCTTGTCACCCTGGCTTTTAAAGGCTGCATTTACTCCGCCTCGGGCTTTGGTTCTTCTTCCTTCTTTGCTGTAATTTTTGCAGATTCCCTTGCTTCCATCTTTCCCTTGAATCCCTTTTCCTCGCCCAGTCTCTGCACTACTACAAAATTTTTTGTCTTGCTTAACGGCCTGCATTCCATAACTCCCACAACATCCCCCTCCTTCGTGCCGATGCAGTCTGGGCTGTGGACCTTCAGCTTTGTCCTTCGCTTTTCGTATCTTTCATATTTTTTCAAAAAGTTAAGCCTTTCAAATTCTATGACGGCAGTTTTTCTCATCTTAGTTGACACAACTGTTCCGACAAAACGCCTTCCCCTGACGCTTAAATTGCCGTGGAAAGGGCATTTGGCGTCATTGCATTTATTTTTCGGGGTTTCCAAAGCGATTCCGATATTCCTTGATTCTGTTTTTGCCATTTTTTTTGTGATTCACCTGATTTCTACGCTGCTTGGCGCAAATCCGTACTTGATTAAAATGCCTTTTACCCTTTGCTTGTGCTCTCCCTGCAGCTCGATTTTCCCCTTCTTTATAGTGCCGCCGCATGCAAGCTCTGATTTGAGCTTCTTTGCGAGATCCTTTAGGCCTATCTCCTTTTCGTCAATGCCTTCGACAATAGTATAATACTTGTTGAATTTTTTCCTCTCAAGATAGACCAAAATCTTCTGGCTTTCTTTTGCTATTGTCTCACAGACACACAGCTCTTTCACCAAGCCGCAAGTATTGCATATTTCACTCATTCCTTTTTACTTGCCTCCTTCTGCCTTTTTATGGTAAGTATCTTTGCGATTGTTCTTTTTGCCTGGCTGATCCTGCCGGAGCTCTTTGGCGCCGTGCCTGTTGCTATTTGCGAGTTTGCCTTCATCAGCTCCTTCTTCAGCTCTGTGATTTTGCTTTCCAAATCCAGTTCATTCATTATTCTTAGTTCCTTGGCTTTCATCTTTCTTCTTCCGTCGCCTCTTTGGCTCTTCCTTGATAGCTTCTTCCTTTACTTCTTTTATCTCCTCCACTATTGTTTCTTTTTTATCCACCAGTTCTATGTCGTCGGGCAGCTTGAGGTCGGGCGGCATTATGCTGACCTTGATGCCAACTATGCCTGTCTTAAGATGCGCCTGCGCATCGGCTTTTCGTACATAATTTGCTATGTCGCCGCATTTTTTTAAATAGCCTGAATAAAAGCGCCATGATTTTGCCCTCGCGCTCGGAACTTTGCCGCTCACTACGATCTCTATTCCCAGGGCGCCTGCCCTCATCACATCAGTCATTATCTTATGGCCTATGGCTTTGAATTTCTGCGAGCCGAATTTTTCCAGCGCATCCGTAATCTTTTCGACCACTATATGCGCATCCAGATTCGGATTATCAACCTCGCTTATCTCTATCTGCGGGTTCTCGAGATCAAACCTTTTCTTCAGTGTTTTTGTAAGCTGTTTTATGTTCTGCCCCTTCCTTCCTACAACCAATCCGGGCCTTGAGGCAAAAATTATAATTTTTTCCCCGAGGGGAGTTTTGACCATCTTTGTATGGCTGTGGCCAACATTTTCCAGGCTTTGGGTTATGTATTCCTCTATCTGGAATTCCTTTATTTTCTGCGCCACAAATTTTCTTTCTATCATTTCTGCCTCACTTTTTTTGTTTTGGGCTCTTCCGCCTTTGCCTTTTCCTCGACGACAATCTCAACGTTGGTTCTTTTCATCCTTCTTCTTGATTTTCTTCCGTAATGCCATGCTTTTCCTGCTTTATGCGCCGTAACATGGGCTATAACTAAATTTGACGAGCTTAGTCCTTTGAACTGCGCATTTGACTCGACGCTTTCTATCAGCCTGATGAATTCCTTTGACGCGCTCATGGGATACCTGCCCGGCCCTATAGCTTTCTTGTGGCCCAGGTCCCAGTTATACCTTCTGAAAGGGACTGCAGCTTTCTTGTCTATGACATCCTGAAGCATTTTTTTTGCCTGAGTGATGTTTTTGTTTTTTATGAAATTGCAGATTTCAACGCTTTGCTTAAATGATATTGGCAATGCCATTCCGACAGCCCTAGCCATATGCTCCCTGTTGTAATCCCTGAATGTGTAGCCTTTCATTCGTCAAAAATCCTCTTGAGTTTTATTTTTGTTTTATCCGCATTTTTCTTGCGGATTTTTGATCGTGCTCGAAAATGCCTCATTTTCGACATTACTTCACGGACAAGCTTGCGCTTGATCTTGTAGCGCCTATTCCAGGAGCGCTGTGGGCAACTTTCCTTCTTGTCAGCGCAAATTCGCCAAGACAATGCCCTATCATGCCCTCTTCTATCATTACTGGGACAAACTCCTTGCCCTGGTGGACTTTTATTGACTTGCCTATCATTTCCGGCAAGACCACCATGTCCCTGCAATGAGTCTCGATATTTTTTTCATTTGCCCTTAATTTCTTGAGCAGTATTTTTTGCTGCTCTGTGAATCCCCTCTTTATCGTCCTTCTCTGCCTTGCAGTAAGCAGCTCTGCCAGCTCATTCAGGCTCAGTTTTTTCAATTCGTCAACCGACTTTCCCTTGAACGTGAATTCTTTCTTGGCCATGTTTACCTCTTGCGCCTTCCCGTCCTTTTTGGAGCGATTTTTCCGACTTTTCTTCCTGGGGGCGAGTTTCTTGCCGATTGTGTCGGGCGCCCTTTTGCATGAGAGCTTGAGCCCCCGAATGGATGGTTGACTGAGTTCATTGACGTTCCGCTCACCATCGGCCATACCTTATTTTTGGCTGTCATTGCGTAAAATCTGGAGCCTGCTTTCAAAAACGGCTTTTCTGTCCTGCCGCCGCCTGCAACAACACCTATGACTGCCTTGCATTCCGGCAAAAATGTCCTTCTTTTGCTTGATGGAAGCTCAACGATAATGCCGTCTTCAGCTTTTGTTATCACCCTTGCAAAAGCCCCGCTTGCCTTCACGAATTTGCCTCCGTCACCCGGGCTTGATTCTATGTTATAAACTGAGGTTCCTTCAGGAATGCTTTTCAGCGGCAATATGTTTCCTGCTTTAAGCTCGACTTCCTTTCCCATCTCTATTCTGTCTCCCAACCTAACCCCTTCCGGGGCCTGCAGTAATCCAACTTCGCCATTGCTGTATTTCAGCTCCATTAATGGGGCGCTGTGGCCGCTGCTGTGCAGAATGTCAACAATCTGGGCGTTTATTGTCTTGCCCTCCTCATATCTGGCAAAATTTACCCTTCCCTTGTACCTAAAGCTTGGCGCCCTGTATCTTGGGCTTCCCTTGCCCCTTTTCTGCTGGATTAAGCTCTTTCCCATTTTGATTGCCTCACATCAGCCCCATCTGAGTCGCTATGTCTATGGCTGGATTTTTTGAAGAAAACTTTACATATGCTCTCTTCTCGCCTTCTGGATTGACAAATGTATTGACGCTGACTACTTCCACTTTGAACATTTCCTCTATTGCTTTTTTTATCTCCTTTTTTGACGATTTATTGTTGACAACGAAAATCAGCTTGTTGTCGGTTTCCATAAGCCGTATGGATTTTTCCGTCGACAGAGGATGCTTTATTATATTGTAAGGGTCCATTTTTACCTGAACAAGTTTTCTTTTTCTAATATGCTTATGGCGGCTTTTGTCCATAATGTAAGCCTGCCTGCCTTAGCGCCGGGCGCAAGCAGCTCTGCATTCAGGCTCTTCACCTCGACAATATCAATGCCAGGTATATTTGCGACTGCCATGATCAGATTGCCTGTTTTTGAAACTACGATTAAAGGCCCTTTCTTTTTTTTGTATTTTCTGCCCCTTGATTTGCCTTTTCCGGCTCTCACGCTTTTTTCCTCAACTCTGGACAGCTCGTTTTCAAATCCCAGCGCCATTAATGTTGAAACTACATCTTTTGTTTTTTGCATGGACTCAAATTTATCATCCAAGGCAAAAGGATAGTTATTCGGGATTAAGTGCCCTCTTTCAGCAACGATTTCCCTGATTACGGTGGCTGAAATTGCGCTTCTTATGGCTTTAGACCTTTCCTTTGCGTCTATTTTTTTCCACCATGTTTTTTGGGATTTTGGCGGATGTGCCCTTCTCCCTCCGACAGTTCCGGGGGCAAACGCGCCTACCCAGTTCATTCTTGTGCCCCTTCTTGTCATTATTTTTCTCGGCACCCTTGAGATTCCAATGCCATACGAGCCCCGGTAATCCCTTCTTCTCCTTGATAATTTTGCTGACGATCTTTTTCCTGCTTCGCTGCCCGCGGCATATTTCTGCCTCTTGTGGCTTTGTATTGCCAATACGCCCCTTTGTATAATATCGGGTCGGTACTCCTCTTCAAACTGCGGCGGCAGCTTGATTTCCCCGGTCTTGTTTTTTGATTGGTCGAAAATGTCCAGCTTCATTTTATCTTCCCTGCTTTGACTCGATGCTTGTGTATGTTATTTGAGGCGCTTCCTGGGCGAATTTTTTGGGCCTTGAAGGCTCTGTAAACTTTATTAATTCCTTGTGCGGCCCGTTAATGGAGCCTTTGACGAGAATGTAAGTGCTTTTTACATTGCCATAACGGACAAAGCCGCCTTTTGCATTAATCTCCTCTGGCTTATTTCCGATTTTAACAAGCCACTTGTTGTATTCTGTCCTTAAATGATGCCCCATCTTGCCGGCATGCGCCACCCTCCACATTATATGGCCTTGGGAGTTCCATGCGCCCAGGCTTCCCGGATTCCTCCTGCTTTTTTCTGACTTGTGATGGCGCAGCTGCACTCCAAACCTCCTGACAGGTCCCTGAAATCCTTTCCCTTGGGTTATAGAATGCGTATCCAATAACTGGCCTTCGCTGAATACTTCGCTTACAGGTATTTCCTTGCCTAATTTTTCTTTTGCATAAGCCAGCTGCTGCTCTTTGGAGCCTCCTAAGGCTATTTCAAACATCTCAGGCTTTTTCTTCCCTATGTCTGTCAATTTTGGCTGAGTGTTGCACATCAATCTTATAAAATCGTAATCGTCTGAGTCTTTGCCTTTCTTTTTTGGAATTGTCATCTTTCTTTCCAGCTCTTTGTCAAGCGAGTCGGCGAAAAATTGAGAAACGAGTTTTGAGCCATCTTGCGTATTTTTGTAGAACATCATAGAAGAAGCCTTGAGCGGAGGGCACTCCACAATTGTGACCGGGCAGAAAATCTCTGAGCCTTTTGTAAGAGAGTGCTGGCGGTTGTCGTTAATGAGCAGATGAGTCATGCCGACTTTGTAGCCAGCAAAACCCAAAGGCTTGGCGTCTTTGCTTGGCTGCCAGTTTCTTATCCTTGCATAACTGGATCTGGACCTGACCCTTGGCCAAAACTGCATGCTTCCTGCTCTTGGTTTTCTTGTCCTTGGCATTTTATTTTTATATGAATGCAACACAGACTGGTGTGCCTATGCTTTTTCCTGCAAAATAAGCCTTTTGCTGACAACCTTTTGTAGAAAACAGTTTAAATCAACTGTACTGAAAAGGCAATCTTTTCAGGCTTGTTTATGCCCCGTATTTACTTACAAATACGAATATTTACAGCCCTGAGGAATAGTGGGAGATTTATAAAGGTTGCGGTATAAAAATTTGTTTTCCGGAAGGGTTAAATTTATAAATCAACGGGCTAATTGGCATTCCTGTAAAATGATTAAAACTGCGGTGGTGCTTGTTGGCGGAAGGGGCTTAAGGCTCATGCCTTACACTCAGGACATACCGAAGCCAATGATAGAAGTTGGGGGGAAGCCTTTAGTGCACTGGATTGTGGACTGGCTGATAGAAAATAGAATCAAGACTATTGTTTTCGGCGTTGACTACAAAAAAGAAGCCATCATTGGCTATTTGAAGCAGCAGCATTTCAGCGCTGAAATACTGTTTAATGACCACCATAATGCCAAAGGAACCGGAGATGCATTCAGGCTTGCGATAGAAAATAAGGGCATTAACGACAAGACATTTATTGCAATGAACGGCGATGAGCTTACAGACCTGTCAATCAAGAATTTTTTGACGTTTCATAACGAGCACATGCCCATTGCGTCACTGATGGCTTACCCATTAAGAAGCCCTTATGGAGTTCTTGATATAGACCATGAATTCAACATAACAGCGTTCAGGGAAAAGCCGGTAATTGACAACTATTTTATCAACTCCGGGATTTACCTGTTTGACAAGCAGATAAAAAGCTATCTGCCCGAAAGCGGGTCTATAGAAGAAACAACCTTTGTGAAGCTCGCTGAAATTAAAAAAATAAAGGCTTTCAAGTACTTCGGATTTTGGCGCACGATAGACACGATGAAGGACCTGGCAATTGTTGAGGAAAAGATAGGCGTTTTGAAAGAGGTGTAAAATGAAAATTCTTTTGACAGGGGTTACGGGGTTTATAGGAAGCGAGGTTGCAAGAAAGCTTGTTGAAGAAGGCGAGCATGAAGTGGCGGCTTTGGTGAGGGTCGGCTCAAATTTAAGCATGTTCGAGCCCATAAAAGACATCATAAGCAATCTGGATGTGAGGTATGGCAATTTATCAGATTTTCATTCAATCAAAAGAATTGTAAAGGATGTTTCTCCGCAATATATTCTGCACATCGGCGCGCAGACAAGCGTGAGGCATTCCTTTGAGCTGCCCCTCGAGTATAATGACACCAATTATCTCGGCACCATCAATTTGGTTCATGCTGCTTTGGAAGTGCCTTCATTCAAGAAGCTAATTTTCGCCTCGACAATGGAAACTTATGGATGGCAGCCAAAGAAAATTCCGTTCAGGGAAGACCTGAGCTTAAATCCTGCAAGCCCCTATGCAGCCTCAAAAGCAGCCTGTGAAATCTACATCAGGATGGCGCAGAAGGCATTCGGGCTGCCCTACATAATTTCGAGGGCGTGCAATACATTCGGAAGAAAGCACAATTCCGGGTTTGTGACAGAATATTTAATTACGACAATGCTCAAGAACCAGACAGTTTATCTTGGAACTCCGAATGCTGTCAGGGACATGATGTACGTCGACGACCATGTAAACGCGTATCTAAGAATGCTTAAGTCAAATGCTGTGAATGACACTTTTAATTTCGGCACAGGCTCAAGGACAAAGATGAAGGAGATAGCAGAAAAGATCAGGAAATTTACTGATTTCAAAGGCACGATTGCGTATACTTTCCCGCCGAATTACCCGTGGAGGCCTGTTGTTGAGGGTTTCCTTTCATTGAATTCAGGCAAAGCCAGAAAAAAACTGGGCTGGAAGCCAAAATACAGCCTTGACGAAGGCCTGAGAAAATCAGTTGGGTACTGGAAAGAGAAATTAGCTTAGCCAAAATATTTTTCTTTCAAAGCTGAGAGAATCGGCTTTGTATACGAGAGAAATTGCTTCCTGTAGTTTAATGTTGACTTCTTGTCCGCCCTTTGGTAATGTATTGGCACTTCTATTGCTTTGTACCCTTTGTTAATTGCTTTCAGAAAAATCTCAACGTGCAATCCGAATCCAGTGCTTTCCAGATTCAGATTTTCTAACACTTTCTTTTTGTAGAGCTTGAATCCGGTTGTTATGTCTTTGACATTTGTTCCAGCCAGAAGCCTTGTCATTAAATTGAATGACCTGCTTATTATGGACCTCTTTAAGTTCATGTCCGCCCTGCCGCCTCTTGTGTATCTTGAGCCTATGATTATGTCAGCTTCGTTTTTGTGCTTCAGCAGATTGGGAATTTCATCCGGAGAATGGGACAGATCGCAGTCCATTATGATAAGGTATTTTCCTTTTGAGTTTACAAAGCCTTCCCTCAAAGAGCTTCCAAGGTCTGTATTGGGCATGTTTCTTCTGTGGATAACCCTTACTCTTTTGTCTTTCTTTGCTACACTGTCTGCCAGAATTCCGGTATTGTCTGTGCTGTGGTTGTCCATGAAGACTATTTCGCCGCTTATTTTGTGCTTGTCAAATACAGCCAGGACTTGCCTGAGAACGCTTTGAACTGTTTTCTGCTCGTTTAATGCCGAGATTACAACTGAGAGTTCCGTTGCCATTTTAACTCTTTTTGCAGTCAAGGTTTTATATTTTTCCTCTTTTTTTGTAAATATAGTATCCTGATCCTGCCAGAACTAATGCCGCCCCTATTGTGGTGAATTCCGGAACTTCATGCTCTTCCTGCCCGTAAGAATCATTTTCGTCTGTATACTCATTCTCATAATTATCTTCATTATCCCAATCATTCTCTTCTGAATTTTCGTCATTTTGGCCCTCTTGCTCGCTGTTTTCTTCAGAATGATCATTAGTTGATTGGTTTGATTCATTATAATCTTCAGTATTTTCGTTGCTGTTCTCTTGGCCGTCAGGCTGGCTTTGGCTGTTACCTGAAGAGCCTGAACTGCCTCCAGACGAACCTCCACCGCCACCTCCTCTTAAGCGTACGTAAGCATGGCCTCCTGGATAATTTACATTATAGCTGTGGCCGCTGCCATTTGTATAGTTAAGTGTGCCATTTAAGAATGAATTGTAAAGGTTGAATAGGGAACTGTTTGTATCATTCAAAGACTGGTTTATTGTTGTATTGAGGCTCTTGCCTGCAATGTCCAAAGTGGTGTTGCCGTCAAACTCTATGTGAACATTCTTGTTGGACGGGATATAGGCACATCCGCTAGCAAAGGCTAGCACGATTAGTATCCCCATTAAAAGTGTGTTTTTTCTCATAGCAATCCCAACATATTTTCACTACTTATGAATAAGTATAAAGAGGTAGTATTTAAAGATTTCTGTTGTATAAACTTTATAGTAGTTACAAGATTATTTCAAATTCTAAAATTTAAGTTAATAAAATAAAAATAAGAAATAAGAAATAAAAAAAGAAAAGTTTACTTTCTGCTTCTCTTCCTGTACATGTACAATCCTGCTCCTGCAAGTGCCAATCCTGCTCCTAGAGTTGTGAACTCTGGGATTAAGACCAATCCACTCTCGCTGGCAACTTCTACATTAGCAACTTCACCATTTACTTTGTAAACATATGTTCCTGGTGATGCTCCTGCTGTAGTCAATGTTACTTCGCCACATCCTGTTCCGTCTGTTGGTGATGAAGTCACAGTTGGTGTGAATTCTGCTGAAGGACCCTCAGCTCCATTACAGACTTGGTTGTTATCCAAATCCTGACAGTATGTGTCTATAACCAAATCAACTCCCACAAATGGGTCGTCAAATGCGTCTGTTATACAGGCGTCAACTGTTCTTACATCAGTTGTATCCATGGTTGTAACCTGCGGATCCAAATCCAAATCTGATGCCAGCACAGAACTAGCCATAAGCACAAAAAGTGCCAATATACCAAATAATTTCTTCATTTTTTTACACCCCCAAGTGTATAAGTTTATTATTATTTATAGTAATGCGTGATTACTATTAAAGCGTGGAAAGCTAATTGGGTATTTAAATGTTTCGGTTTGCCCAAAAAAATGTTAACTTAGGAGTGGTGGTGTTTTTGTGTGAGTTTAGCGTTTACCAGAAAAACCATGATTTTGTGTATATGATATAGATTGCCAATAATATGTTTGCTGTAAAGTGCGCCATAACAGCAGAGCCCATATCCTTTCTTAGATATATAGTGTAATTAAGAACAATGCCGGCTATAAGGCCTGGAAGCCACCTGTTGTGGGAAAACCCAAAAAACAAAGCTGTCAGAATAAAAGATGTTGCTGTAAATTTTCCAATTGGAACTTTTTGCCATTCGTTCTTTATCAAAATCCTCGCCAAGAAATTTCGTGTGAAGAACTCTTCTATAACGGGCGCTATTATTATGAATGAAAAAACCCTGAAGAAAAGTGAAATATTATTTTCAGGAACGTATGACGTTGCTCCCAGCTGGGGATAGAGCCCTTCCAGCAGAATCCACAGAAGGAAAATTGTTATACCGGCAAGAATTGAAAGAATATCGAGCTTTAATTTGAATTTGTAGGATTTCCTGAATAAGAGAAGAAAAAGAAATAAAATGGCAACCCTGATTATTGATCCGTGATTATAATTGATTAGCGGAATTGTAAGAATGTATGCCAAGAATGGTATTATGTAATAGTACATATTACCACTTAAAAACTGCCTGTTTATAATTTTTGTTAAAAACCTTTATAAATTCTCATTTCTAAAACGTATAAAATGAGAAAAGCTGACGATGATTTGCTCAGGATAGGCAATCTGACAATAATTTTAGGCGGCAGGACTATCTTGGAGGGCATTGATATTAATGTCAGGGAAGGCGAGATGCTCGGCCTTGTAGGCGTTTCCGGAGCCGGAAAAACAACACTGCTTAATTCAATAATTGGCTATTATCCTGTTGCCAAGGGGGATATACTTTACAATTCTTCAAGGCAGAGGAGGTTTACCTCAATTCTTGACAAGTTCAGCAATTTCAAGGGTTTGTTCGGGTTTTCGGCGCAAAACCCCTCGTTTTACCCGGAGCTTTCGGCGATTGAAAACCTTGAGTATTTTGCAAGCCTGTACAACATACCGGATGGCATAAAGGCGCAGAACATCGAGAGGGCGCTGAAGCTTGTGAAAATGCACGAGCATAAAAATATGATAGCCAAGAATCTGTCAGGGGGAATGAAGAAGCGGCTTGACATAGCATGCGCTATTGTGCATTTCCCGAAAGTGCTGCTACTTGACGAGCCCACTTCTGACATGGACCCGTGGCTCAGGATCCAGATTTGGGGGCTGATAGAGGACATAAACAAGAACGGCACTACTGTAATTGTGGCTTCCCATTTTCTCTCGGAGATTGAGCACATATGCGACAGGATCGTGTTTATACACAACAAAAGGGTTGAATTCGAGGGCTCTCCGCGCCATTTCAGGAATATACATGCAAAAACAAAAGAGATCCACATCATAACCAGGGACGGAAAATACAATATCATACTCAAAAAAATTATGGATATGCCTTTCCTGAAGGTAAAGCAGGTGCTGAAAAAGAAGGGCAGGATAATACTTCATTCAAGAGAGAGCGAGAATGCAATAAACAGCGCAATATCAAAATTAATGAAGGGGGAGGGCAATATTTCTGATGTTGAAATAACAAACCCGTCTTTGGACATGCTTTTCAAGATATTTGTGGAAAAATGAACAAACTTGCGCTCATAATTAAGAAAAATTTCCTGATTTTGGTAAAATCAAGGTGGCTTTCGCTGGTTGTTGTGCTCGGGCCCCTGCTCATAATTTTTCTTACAGGAATAGCGTTCGACAACCTCAATGAGTACAAGATAAACATAGGAGTTTATTCAGGCATATACACGGAAGTTACAAACTCATTCATATCAAAGCTTAACACAGACCAGTTCAGGACCATAAAATCAGGCTCTGAGGCAGGATGCATAGATGACGCAAAAATGGGATTTTCCCACACGTGCGTGATATTCCCTTCAAACCTCACTCTTGGAGGCAGGAACAAGGATGTTATGATTTACATAGATTACTCAAAGCTGAATCTTGCGTGGATTGTGAGAGACAGGCTTTTTTCAAGGGTCGAGGAGCAGTCAGCTGAGATCACAAGGCAGCTGACTGAGAATATACTGTCAAAGCTGATTCTTACAAAGAATGAGATATCGGGCGATATAATCCTTCTTGAGGTTGCCCGGGACAACGAGCAGGGAATTTCCGACAAGATAAATGAGGCGTTTTTGCTGATTTCAGGCATAAATACAACAGCCGGCCTGAATGAAAGCGATATTGACAGGCTTGAATCAAAAATAAGCTCCGTGAAATCCGCGTTTGACATAACAATAGACAAGGCCACAGGAAACATAGAGTTCAGCGAAGATATTGTAAATTCAGGCGAATTTAGCGAGTCCAGCGAGGATGATTACCTTGATGAACTGGATGAGCTAAGAGACGATATAGAAGGCCAGAGGCGGTATGTTGAGGACCTTTTCAGCCCTTCATTTTCCGGCTCCATAAACAATACGCTCGGAAATATAAGGCTTAGAGTGGTAAAGCTGAACCTGAATGCTGACGCTGCTGATTTGCTGATATCCGGCAGCAAAGCCAATCTATACAATGTGAGCCAGCTTCTCTCGCTTAACGGGAAGATAATCAATAAAATGGCTTTTTCAATGGACAATGTGAAAAATAATCTTGAGAGCATAGACATGCTCAGCGCAGAGGACATAGCAGCCCCTGTTGTGGCAAACATAAAGCCTTTGACATCCTACAACTCTTACCTGAACTACATTTTCCCGACTTTGATGGCCATGGCAATCATGTTTGCCTCGCTTCTTTTGTCGGCAATTGTTGTTGTCATGGAATTCAACACGCCAGCATATTTCAGGAATTCCATTTCGCCGACCGGAAAGGTTGTTTTCTTTTTAGCCTCATATTTGACAAATTCATCTTTGGTTGGGGTGCAGATTTTAATAATGCTGCTTATATCGATGCTTTTCTTTTTCTCCCAGGTAATGGGAAATATATTCACGACTTTGGCTGTGTGCTTTTTTATAGCGTCTTTTTTCATAGTGCTTGGAATGGGCATTGGCTACCTGTTCAGGACGGAGCAGATGTCGATCCTGGCAGCGACTTTTGCATCGAGCATTTTTTTGTTCCTTTCAAATGTGCTTACCCCGATAGAGAACATGCCGGAGTTTTTCATGAGGATAGTGCAGTTCAACCCTTTCATTATATCTGTTTCGCTGCTCAGGAAGTCTTTACTGTTCGGGCAGTCACTCATAGCAATAAATGCTGAGATTCTGTATTTGGTAGTGTTCACTCTTTCGCTGCTGGTTGTTTATGCGGCAGTTTACTACAGGAATTTGAGAAAATAGCATTAATTATATTTTCCAATCAGAAAAACCTCTTGATGACTATCTCCATGTGATATGCATAGTGTTCCTCTTTGCCGGAATACGACTTTAAAACTTCATTAAACCTTTTTAGCAGTTCATCCTTATCAGCATACTTGGAAAGCGCTTCAATATCCTCTTCGTCCCTTGCATTGAATCTTGCCGCTTTCGTTATGATAATATCAATTGGGTCAAGGGCCTTCAAATCAATATTTTTCATCCTGATTATTTCCTTTGACTTTTCAGAATAATCAGCTGGCAGCTGCTCGGAAAAAATGTAGCCATCGGTAAAAATGTCTACTTTGAATTTCTTATCCGATGCTTTCGCAAAATCCTTCTTTTCCTCAGATTTCAGGCAAAAATCCACATCTCTTGTAGAGGATTTCAGGCCAAGTAGTGTCATTGCTGTGCCACCTACAGCTATCAAAGTGATCTTCCTGTGAAGCTTTCGGTCTACAGACTTTAGCCATCTGACTAATTTATTTCTGTCAATCATAAGTACACCTTTGCATTATTTGCAAAATCTTCATCAAAAAACCTTCCAAGTAATTTCCATTTTTTGACCCGTGCCGGGGATTCTCTCGACAGAAATTCATAATCCCCTTCAACTAGAAATGACACTTCCCTATTTTTGTTTGAGTCAAGGTATGAAAGCAGTTCTTTGAGATAGTCCACAGGTTTTATCATCATCGCCGTTTCCAAAAGATACCCTATTTTGTTGCTTATTCCGTAATTTGACGCAAGCTCAAGCAGCCTGAATTTGTCTATGCGGTTTTTTATAATTATAATTGGAATTGCCTCTATAAACCTTGCTTTCGGGAGCTTGAAAAGTATTGTTGCTATCAATTCTTCCACAGGGATTATCTTTCCTTTTTTCTTCTTGAGAGAAATCATCTCATAGCCATAATGGGAAAGATTGTATTCTATTGCGGGAGCGTCTTCCCTGTTGTCTTTGTTTACCTCATTTAATATATTTTCATGCGCCAGTATGTTTGCAGCTACCAGCTTTGGCCTGATTGACCTGTATAGATAATTCCTTTCTGTCTGCTTCAGCTTTCTGCCTTCCATTTTCTTAGCTATGGTTTCTATCTCGACTTTGCCGAATATCTTTCTTACAGCTTCGTGCCTCAGTGCCTGCAATTTAGTCATTGTAATCTTGATTAGGATTATGTTATATTTAAAGCTTTCTATTTTTAAGAAATTTGTATATAGCGGCTGCCCGAAACACTAAAGAACACCTATTTCTTTGCCAGCCTGATTATCCTGTCTACAGTTTCCTCTTTCCAGCCTGCTTTCAGAAGATGTTGGCGTATCTTTTCTTTGGAATGGCCCTGCTGCAGAGCCTGGATCGTATATCTGTAAAGACGTTCCTCGTGCTTTGCCAGTTCTTTCGGAATCTGCACTGATTCCAGAGTCCTGATGAAATGAAGTATTGGAATTACAGAAAATATCACCACAATCAATGCCAATAATGCCAGTGCTGTGTGGCTTTTTATGAATACCAATCCGGGGTTTAATGCCGATGCAAAGCTTGTCGTGAACCTGCCGAATACTGACTTTGAGCGCTTAATCACAATGAATGCGCCGCTTGAAGATGCAAATGTATTGCCGTGCTGAGCCTTTATTGCTGCAGTGTAATCGCCGGGCCCCATATCTGAAGCCAATTTGAATGTTTTTGTGAATTCTAATCTTTTATCCAAGCTTAACGATTCTGTTTTCTGGTAGACTGCTTCGCCTTTTGAATTTTTTAATGTGTAAGCTGCTGTCAGGTCAACTTTGCCCGGGGCGAGGTTTTGGATTGTTATCTGGGCCTTTAAATCTGATCCCTGCTTTACTTTATTGTAGGAGTTTGGAATCTGAAGCTTGACAGTAAATAATGACGGGGGTTGGGCTGCTGCGCCTGTGCTTGTTTGCTGCGGGGTGGTGTTTGCTGTTGATGTGCAAGTTTGGCTTGTTGCAGGGCCATTGTCAGCTGAATCGCATGGTGCTTCCCGGGAATGCTGCGCAACCTTTGCGAAATCACACTGCCTTTTCTGCACCCCGTCCTTGCATTCCGACCAGCTCCTGCATTGCCATTCATAGCTGCAGACATAGGATATGCCGCCTCCGCCGCCCCCACCTCCTCCGCCTGAACTTCCGCCGCCTGAGCTGCTTTCGGAGGAGCTGCTGGACGATGAGCTTGATGAAGAGCCAGTATCTGCAGGTGTTTCCTCAACTGTGTAAGTGCTGAATCCTGTAACATTGAAAGTTATGGTCGAGCCTGTGGAATTTATGATCCTGCATACTGTATCCGGGCACACGGCCCCGTCCCTCAATATCCTGGGGTTGGTGTAGCTCAGGTTGTAAAAATTAATAGTTGCAGGGACATTAAGCTCCGGAACGTTTGCAGTGTCGACAAAAACGCTGTTGGAAGTTATGCTTGTGTAAGCGCCTATGTCTAATGCCCTTGTGAGGTTTATGGTCCTGATGAAATTTATCCTTCCGTATATTGCCTTCTCAATTGTCAGATTTGTTATGTTGTCTGCATCAACTTTCGATAAATCTGTAGTGGTGCCGTCAAATCTGGATATGTTTATCGCTATTGTTGTGAAGTTAAACATTGCAGATGAACCGCAGCCGATGTCATTGCATGAAGTGACTTTAAAGTAATATGCTGAGCCCCGGGCCAGATTATTCAATGAAAGCTTATGGTCTTTGGTTTGCTTTGAATCTGCCAATGCTGCTCCAAGCGAAGGCGATGTTCCGTAATCGACTTTGCTGTCTGAAAGATGCGAGGTCTGCCAGTAAATGTCTGTGTTTAGCGACGGAGGCGAGAATCCTGTTTTCAGGATAGTTGGAGGAAATGCCTGCTGCGTATCGTTGATGGCAGTTACGAGCCAATGCTTTGACGTGTTTGAAGAGTTATCGCTTAAAACTGCAGTTATGCTGAATATTCCTATTTTGCTGAAGATATAAGTTAAGTTTTTGTTGGTGGTGTTTAACGTTTTGTTTACGTACCACTGCAATGCCAATTTGTCATTTTCATTGTCGGAGCCTGTTATGTTGAAAATGACGGTTGTTGTGAAGTTGTATTCGGGATTTATGCTTGAAGGCTGGAATTCAGCTATTGTTGGAGGCAGGTTTGGAGGGATGTAAGTCTTTGCTGTCGTGAAGTTCAATGCTTTGCTTGAAGCGCAGTTTCCTAAAGAATCGCATACTAATGCCCTGTAATAGACTATTGTGCCTGAAGCTAGGCCTGACAAAGTGACAACAGAGGTTGTGTGGAATTTTGAGTCGGCTGCGGTGTTTGCGAGAGCGTTGCTTTTGTAGCCCCATGAAACGCTTAAGTTTGCGCTTTCGTCAGTCTTAGCCTTGATATTAGAGCTTTGATTTGTCGTGCTATCATTTCCCAGAAAGGTTATTGCGGGAGGATCAACATCAGCCGGTATTGAACCCACTCCCCCTCCATTTATTGTGTAATAATCGCTGTTTTGGCCGGAAACTACATCAAAAGTTACTTTTGTCCCTGATTCAGAGGCTTTTATGTTTTCATTTCCGTTTTTTGTGACTGCGAAATCCTTGTTTTTTTTCAATTCTTTCGCGTCTATTGTCACGCTTACTGTCTTCGGGTAGTCTATGTATTTGTTTCTCTGCATTGTGTTTACTGTCAATGTGATTTTATCTTCTGATCTTTGCAGATGGGCGGACAATGTGTCTGCTGCTGAAAGCAGATCAATCTTTCCGGCTTTTATCGAGGTTGTGTTGAAGGCTGCAATTTCCTTTGTGTCGTCGTTGTAAGCCAATGCCCATCCTGTTGCCTGCTTGTCGCTGTAAGCTGACGTGCCGTCATTGTTTGTGTCAAAAATAATTACGTTGCTGTTTTGCTGCAGGCCCTTGTCTATGCCATTAATTGCTAAGATAGTTTGCTTGTTTCCTGTTGTGTACCAGTGGTGCGCTAAAATGAAGTCGACATCATTGGCTGGAGTGTACAAGTAAGTTCTTCTGTAAGTTCCTGCACCCCTGGCACTTCCTGAGCACG
>CAZFEZ010000001.1:24332-28244 GCA_964518225.1 uncultured Methanosarcinales archaeon
AAGAAAATGATTGGTTAGAATAAACGATGTTTATGTCAAGATTCTTATCATTTCTTGTGAATGTTAAATCGTTTCCATTTCTAGTTTCTGTGAATTCGTTGTAGATGTCAATGAAATTGTGGTAAACTCCTTTGCCTTCTTTGTTGCCGCTTACTATTGTCCTCTTTGCCAATAAATCGCCGAATTTTATAAAGTATTCTTTTACATCATCTGCATTCTTATATGGGCGCCACACATATACCCCAGCAAATCCAGCATCTTTAGTCCCGATATAGTCTTCTAAATCTCCGCCGTATTGGAGCGGAAAGTGCCTGTTGTTTGGATAGTCATTTGGGTAAGTTGGCGTGGTGCATGTTTGCATTCCATAATATTGATTTAGAGGAGCATTGCCGCAAATATACGAATATGTTCCGACAGTCCCTTCAACGAATTGATTGGTATTTTGCAGGCTAATTCCATTTTTCCATGTTTCTGCTCTTACATCATCCTCAAAAGGGACTTGCTCATAGTCCAAGAATGGCTCTCCTAAAGCATAGAGGTAATAGCCTTGTGCTTGTGAATGCCCACCATTTTTCTCTTCACCACCAT
The DNA here is from genome assembly GCA_964518225.1 of uncultured Methanosarcinales archaeon. GTDB lineage: Archaea > Nanobdellota > Nanobdellia > Woesearchaeales > GW2011-AR4. Next base: position 24,921 of record CAZFEZ010000001.1, read on the forward strand.
CTATTTGTATTACTGTATCAGTTGAATATGTATAATTTGTCCTTATTGTAATTATGTCATTTGCATTGTCAAAAATTACTTTTGGAAGAATGCTACTTGGGTTAGTTGGCTCTTTATTGGCTTGGTCGTATAATTGCTTGTATAAATAAGAATCCACATATCCATTTTGTCCGTCTCCCTGCTCATGGGCCTTATCCCGTAGCCATAATATTGATTTTTTTGTTTGAACATCATCACATAATGTCCCGTAAGATGTCAATGTTGCAAAACCAATGAAAGAGCCGCTTCCGATATTTTCATAGCTATAGCTATCGCCGGACTGGATAGTTCTTAATTTTTGATTCCTGTCGTTCCTTAAGTCCCCGCCGTTATAGTTAAAATCCAGCACTTCGGTAATTGCTTCCCGTGCCATGGCGCAGAGAGCATTTTGATACTCATTGATGTTGTTAAGGTTGAACCTTTTTTCATACAACCAATTTTCAACCAAGTGAAATTGGGAGTACCATTTGTAACTGATTCTTTCCTGATATTTTGCCCATGGGTCATTTTTATAGGCGCGCAAGTATCTTATTTCCCTATTCATCCATTCGTCCGGGATATTCTGCCCCCAGTATCGGTCTGGCAATTCCTGTATCAAAGTCGGGTTTTCTGGATAGCTTCCTAATATAGAATAGCAGAATCCACCAATACCGGAGCCAAATCCCTGTCCATTGCCACCGGTTATAGCATTATCGTCGTCTAAATCGGGCCTTGTATTTGGTAGATTAGTTATTTGTTGGCATATGTCATGCAGTTCTTTTGTCAGTATTTTGTTTTGCTCTTCTGTAAGCATCGGAAACAATAAATCGTAAGTTACACCTACATGAAATAATTCATGTATTGACTGTACATTGTTGTATGTCGTGGTTGTCCTGTTAGCCCATCCCATTAAATGCCTTATTGCTCTTTCGCACTGCCTTCCTGCAAAATTATTAGCAAGGCATCCCATTGCACACTCTCTTGCCTTTTTGCCGTAAGGATCAACACTGTTTCCGTAATACGAATCGCTGAATTCTGAACAGCCAAACGACCTGACCCAATCATAAGAATCATAAGCCACTTTATTGGCAGAGTTGCTTGAGAAAGGCTTTATTATATTTTCCCATTCATCCAAATTAAAATGAATGTACGGCCTATCTAAAAAGGGCATATAGACTCTTTGAGCGTTGTTTTCCTCAACATCCTCGGTAACTTCATTTGAGGTATCCAGCTTAAAATAGCCTTTATGAAACCCCTGACTTGTTGCCCAAACACATGTCAGATTTTTTTCGCTTCTGGCATTCACGCTTGTTTTTCCATTACAGATGCTGTTTTCATCAAGAATAAAATCGTAGCTAAAATCACCGCTGCCGCTTGTTCCGGCATTTGCAATTGTAAAGACAACATCAATTACTCCGCCAGATGTTAATGAATTAGTAGAACTGCTCCAATCAACTGGAAGTGTGTACTTTATATTCTTAACATATAAGTCCCTAACTGGGGGAGTGCCAAGCTTTTGTGAATCATAAAAATTTCTTACATCTTCTGAGGTAAAATCGCTTCTGTTGTAAATTAAAAACTCGTCCAGATATCCTTCCACATCTATGCCAAATAAGCCCCTGCCAATATATAATAGATCGCCGACGGTATAATTTAAATTTCCGTAATTTTGTGAAAAATTTGCCACTATTTCCCCATTTTTCCATACAATGTAATTATTTTTGTCATAAAGCATAAAATAATGCGTCCATTGGTCTGTTGTAGTTGCTTTAGATTCCCCTATTGCGCCCCCTACTTCGCCATTCTGAGCGCGCCATTCACTAGAAATGCCAAAGCCATTTTCCTGCGTCCATTTTAAATTTCCCCTGTTCCCGATTTGGTAAAACGCCTGTGAGCTTCTTCCTGTTATTCTGCTGCCGGTCTTGAACCAGAAGCTTACAGCCATGCCATTATCAAGCTGAAATTTAGTGCTTGAAGTTAAATAATCTGAACCGTCTGCTGTAGTGAAATCAGCGCATCCATACCACTTGCATACGCTTTTATCCGCCCATTTAGCTCCGCCATTTGCAGAGAAAGCATGGTTATACATACTATAATCCCTCCATGGATTGTTTTGGTCGTCAAAAGTTAGTTTAAGCACAACAGACGGGTCTGTTTCTATTGGAAATTCTTCTACAACCCTGCCCGTGATTTTTGATTCTTTCAGCAGGTATAAGGAAAAAGGCACTAAAATTAGAAATACACCGATTAGCCCAAAATATGTAATCTTTCGCGCTTTTGCCATTAAATTCATTTTTACCTGTTTTAAACACCACAACTTAATAAATTATTCCAGTAGTAGTTTATTTGTAACTATTTAAAAGTAAACTGGCAGAAACCTTAATAAATGTTGCGAAAATAGGGTATTGGTTAATCTGTGGGTGGTAAGTGTCGGGTGGTAACCAAAGGGTGTTTTACTGCCTTTTCAAGTAATTCCTTCCATAAATCACTTTCGTTTATTCCAGCCCTTCTTGCAGGAGTTGTCTTTAATTCTTGATGTTTTCTTACGAAATTATAGTATGTTTTGAAATTCTCTGCAAACTGCTTTTGGTTGCCTTTAAAACCACGCATTACCTTATCTCTTTGCCTAAAGCTTTCGTGGAATCTCTCTATCACGTTGTTGTTGCTGTCATGCTGATTTAACGAAACATACCTATAATGGGGTTTAGGGTTTTCATAAGTCATAAATTCTTTTCTTACAGCTTTTTCATAACTGAAAGCCCCATCTGTTACTATTGTCTTGGCTTTCTTTTGTGCTGTTGCTTTTGCAATCTGAAAAGTTTTTCTTGCATCTTCTGTTGTTCTTGTCGGGCTTTGATTTGAAGCCAATAAAAATCTCGTTTCATTGTCTAAGCAATTCCAAATATATTCCTCTTGCCCCTTGACTTTTATGAATTGCTCATCTGCATTCCATAAGTCGCTAACATTCGGCTTTAAATTTGCCACATGGTTATTTATTTTTGCCATGTAGTCATTAACCCAATTTATTATCGTGACATGGGTTACTTTCAAGCCAAAAAGCTGTTTCATGCTATCGGCAATCCCCCGATAAGAAACCCCTTTCATGTAAAGGTCTATTGCGGTTATTATCGTTTCGGTATTCCCTTTTATTCTGCTTACTGGCGAATTTACAAACCTTTTTCCGCAATCGTTGCATTTCAACCTTTGCTTTAATCCCATTATTGTCTTGCGAGTTCCGAATTTTTGAATGCTTGAAGAAGTGCATTGCGGACATTGGATTGAAGTGCTTACTTTGTGCTTGTATTC
>CAZFEZ010000002.1:0-7770 GCA_964518225.1 uncultured Methanosarcinales archaeon
TATCTGTTTCCATAACGCATCCTACTATATTGGTCGCATTAAATCCGCTTAACCCGCTTATGCTCCATGTTGTTCTATTATCCACAAAAATATGGTCTTTGTTCAATGTAGTTGTGCCGCTTCCGCTTAATATGCTTCCGTTATATGTAAACAAAAATAATCCGTCTGTGGCATCATTATCCATTGGAGAACACATTACATCATCATAATCAAATCCAGATGGAAGAGTGTAAGAGGTTACAGCCCCTGTGAAATCAATATTGGTGGTTAAATCCGTAACGCTTGTATCAATTCCCACGCTTCCGTTGCACCAGAATACTGCTCCTGTGTTGCTTCCGGTATCTATAACAGAGCCCTTTATGCATGAACTGTTCTGAAGATTGGAAGTGAATGAAAATATGTCCCAGTAAGTGCTTGTGTTCATTGAGTCAAAAGTCCTGCTTGAGTAATTTCCAGTTTTGTTGTAAATTCTTGTGGGCAGTGCGCCTCCTGTACCTGTGTAGTTTAGTGTAATGTTGCTGTCGTCCTGAAGAACTGTGTTGTAGTAAGTTCCTGTAAAATCCGGCGATTCCGTATCGTTGAATAAGCTGCTTAGCCTGAATATTTTTTCCAAAGTTGTTATCTCACCAGCGCTGTTATTCACAAAGCCAGTGATGTTTACGACACACCCAATGCCGCAGGCGCTGGCTATTGTGAATTTTGATGAGAACTCCCCGCTTGTTCCGGAAAGGGTTGTATTGGCGTATATCTTTGCCCCGGTGGAATTTTCAATGACCATCCCAAAGGACAGCCCTACGCCGTCAGTAGCATTGTAAGAGGCATTAATCAGTCGTGTGCTTACTATGTTCTTGATGGATTCATTTAGGGAACTGGCTATTGTTGGCGGCGCATCATTCGCAATCTGCCACTGCCTTGCTTCATTGAATCTGCCAATATTTAGCGGGCCTAGCAAATAAAACTCGGGGCTTGTGTCAGGAGCATCATATTCATAGCTTAATTCAATCTTGTCATTTTTCTTTAATTTTACATTCCAGGATAATATTGATGCATCTCCAACTGTTGAAACACTTAAGCCATCTTGGGGAGTTATTGCAAATGATGATGGAACATACTCATTTATGATTCCATTATAATTATTATCTGCTATTACGGAAATACCCATCCTGTAAGGGACAGGAGGATAAATTCTGGTTTGCGCTTTTCTTGCAACATCAAAATTGGCAGAGCCTGTGGCATTAAATCCGTCAGTTACGCTTCTTATCCCGTTTGAAGTCACAGCAGTTAAATTCATAACATAATTTCCAATGCCGCCAACTTTATAGCTTGTGTAATAATCCGGCAGTTCTGTAACTCCAAGCTTTGTGCATTCTGGGCTTATTTTTACATCGCCATTGGCAGTTGTCAGTGTTGTTGTCTGGTTTAACGGGTCCGTAATTGATAATGTTACGCCTGCATTGCAGACAATTTTGCCTGTATCATCAAGAACGCCAATGCTGATAAACGAATCTTCATTCTGCAGGTAAATTGACTTATTCAGGTTTAGCGCAAGCACGCCCCAGGTGAAATCCTGCTCTTGAGAATAAGTTACACCATCTTTTACTAATTCCAACCTTAATCTGTATTTTCCGGCTTTAAATGCCCTTACTCTCGGAATTTTAATATCAAACTTGCCTTCCCTCAGCTCTTCAATATCAATATCAATGTTTTTCTGCCTGCCTTCATCATCATATACAAGCGCCTGTACGCTCTCATTTGGAGCTTGCCATTTTTTCTTTTGTTTTTCTTTTTTGACAATTTTTTGCTTTAGTAAATTCAGTTCCTGATACGTCCTGTTTGTTTTGCCTTCATAAACATCATATTCCTCTTTCCATTTACTTTCCTTTACCAGCTCCTGCTTTGTCAAATACTCAAACCCGGATTCAATATCCTCGTCAAGCCTGAAGTCTTTTTTCTTCAGGATTAAATTTGGAGTAATCGTGATATTGCCTGTTATGCCGGTTACAGCAACAGAGAATAGGTTTGATATTGCAATGCTGCCGTTTTTGTCTGCTGTAATGAAAGTGTACGCAGTGCCTGTGAAGTTCTGTGCTGGAACAATGGTGGCAACTTTATTCTCGAAAATAATGCTTATCCCTTCCTGCTCAAAGTAAGTGAAAACTGTATTTTCGTCTATGTTTGAGAAGTGATTGCTTAAATTAATAACTGCATTTGAATTGATGTTAACGCTTATGTTCGGAATGTCCTTGATTAAGGCCAATCCCTTTAAATTCAGTATTGTGATATTTGTATTTCCCTCTATAAATCCCGGGTCATCTTTTGTCAGTGCCAGTTCATACTGCTGCCCAACAGCAAGATCTTTTATCTTCTCCCACGAGCCGAAGCAAACCTCGCTGCCATAATCCCACTGTTTGCATTTGTAAAGGGAATTGCCGCTTGCAGTAGCCGTCAAAACAGCATTTCCGAATTCAAGCTCTTCAAGGTTGACAGCAAACCTTTTTTTGACGTCAACATTCTCCAAATTTATCTCTCTTTTTACATCATCAATGCCAATTGTTGCTGTCACCGGCTTTGTTATGTCAGCATTTTGGATCAGCAGTTTATCTATTACATTGATATCCTGTGTTGGAAGAACCTCGATGTCATAATAGTCCGGCTCCACCCCATCCTGTGTGATTGGGACGATTGTGCCGTTTTTATACAGCTGATAGCTTCCGGACGCAATTCCCTTATCGTCCTCAACAGCGAGGTTAACCAGCACATTGGTTATCTGCTCAATTATCGAGTATGTGATTGTGTCAAGGCTCAGGACTGCATTGTCTATCTCAAATATCAGCTTGTAGCTTGTGTCATTGAAATCGCTTAATGTGCACGTCTCTACACAAACATTCTTGAAGTCTATAGCCGCTAGATAATACCTTGCGTCCAGCTCGCCCCACTCTGAATAATAAATCTCTGCAAAAGGCTCATCAGCATTCAGGGCGTAATCAACATAAATCACTTGCGCGCCTATTGTGTTGTTCAGTGTTGCGCCGTACTGCCCGTATGCTGAATAAAGCACATCATTCCATTTGTCTCTTGCAGGTTCTAATCCGATGAAATTACAGCATTTTGCGCTGCCGTAGCATACAGTAGTGCTTTTCCCGTCCTCAACAGAGTTTATTTGCCATCTTGTGCATAGCTTTTCTTCGTCAGCATCCCAGCTGAATTGGGAGCTCTCGACTGTCAAATCTATGATTCCTGTGGTTGCTTCATATCCGTCATTATCCACATCGTAGGCGCTTCCTGACTTATACTCCAAAATGCCCGTTATTGTTTTTTCCGGCACAATCAATGCAATCTCTTTGCTGACTGCATTTTCGCCGTCAGTTGCAGTCAAGGTAATTGCCGTGCTGAAGTTATAGCTTGCCGGAGTCAGAGTGAGCACGCTGTTGTCTATGTCAACTGCCACATTCTCAGGCTCTGTAAAGAGGTAGGCAAGCGTGTCATTATCTTCATCATAGAAATAATCGCTTAAATCTATCACAGTCTTTCCTTTAAGGACAAATTCATTCACATCAGGCTCCCATACTGGAGGATTGTTTTTGCCGTTTTTTTCTTTTTTGATTTTTTCCTGATTTTCGTTATCTGCTGCTGTTTCATTCGCCGCTGGAATTTCAGCTGCGTTATCGGCTTTGCTGTCTTTTTCTTCGACAGCAAATCCTGTTATTGGAGTTTTGCTCTTGTTTAAGTTGATGAGCGCCATCATGGACAGGGACGCAATTATAAGGGCTACAATGATGTAGAATCCGACTTTCTTTGCCGTTTGCTTGTCAGTCATTTTTTCTTCTTCCTTGCCCTCTGGTACACAGTCCAGATTGTCCTGTCATCCCTGTTCAGGAGAACTGCAATTTTGTGATAATTAAGCCCGAAAGTATCCTTTAAGTAAGAAGCAATATTCTCCAGGACACTCAGATTTCTGTCCTTCAGGATTGAAGCCGGAATGGCGTAAGGGGAGATCTCATGAACAACAAATCTAGCCTCTAATTTTTTCTTTGCATTCCTGTACGTGACTGCCAGGGGTATCTCATTCCTGTTTGTAAGGGATGCAATCTGCTTAAAGCTGAGAAGAAGATTCTCCCTCAGGTATTTTACTATGGCCTCTAGTGAGCCAAGATGCTCATTATTAAAAACAGAAATAGGAATACTTATTTCCTCTTTGGAAGGAACATTCAGGGCCTTGCTTATTAAGCTTAGAATTTCTTCAGAGCCAAGCCCCTGGCCCTTCAGATAACTTAAAGTATCAAGAACTCTTTTTTCAACCGCTTTGCTACCCTCTTTACTAGTCATTTATATTATGTAAGTAATAATATTTGGAAATAACTCTACCATCGATAATTATAACATATCTTGTAAGTAAAGGGTATTTAAAGCTTTCGATTTTTTCGTTTTTTACCATGGGTGCAGAACTGGTTATTACGGACCAAATAGTGTCAACCAACAAAGGAATTTGCGGTATCTTTAGTTTGCTGTTGGCCGTTGCGAGCCTGCAATAAAGTTCTGCGCTAAAGATGAGCAAGTATAGCTTTTGAGCATTCACAAAAGCCTAGAATTTAATGGCTGAGTGTTAGGCTCAAAGCCATATGCGACCCCAAATCTAAAATCATATACCGCAGATCCATGTTAATTTATTTGCGGCAGCCTTGGCAGCTCTTATGCCAAGTGCTTTGCATCGGTTTATGTGATAACAGGGCCCAAGTTTAAAATTGTTGAAGTTAAGTTGGAAGCATGGCTTTTCCAAGCCAATTCATGGCCACAAAAATACAAGAAACTAAAAGATTCATTTATCCTATGGCATGGGCTTTGCAATTCTGCCATGCAACCTATGGCTATTATGACCTTTATGAATCAAATAGCAAAAGGTGCGGTCTTCTTGCAGTCATGCATCTGTTCAGTGCATTTAGCCTTTGATTCAATAGAACATTCAAATAAACATTCAAATGAAAGTATATTATAAAGTTAAAAAACTATTATTTTATAGACGTGAGTATGCTTGGCAACCCTGAATTTTTTTGGCGTAAATGATATAAACCTTTCATCCCCTGAAATTTTCAAATTCCTTCGCAAATTCAGGCTTGAGGAACCTTTTTATTATATCTTCATAGTTCTCTCCTTTCTTTCCTTTGCTCTTAAGCCAGTTGTGGAAATTATCGCTTATGGATATTGTTGTGTCTGCCATGGCAATTATGGGTTTTATAACTTCTATATTTATTTTTTCTTTTTGCATCATCATTTTGCATTATCATTGGAACAGATTATAGCTAGGATATGGCCTATGGGATTGATACTATTAACACCTCCAATATTCTTCATAACTTTCATAAATCTGATAGAAGTCACCCCTGTTTTGTATGATGTGGGGATTATTGCGGCTACAGCTCTTATGCCAAAAGTAAGCATTATTGCATTCAGGCTTAGTTATTGGACATACTGATGTTACTGGTCTTATGCAATTTCTAAATATCATAAAAATCATAGTATCCATAATTTCAAACGAAATTACGCATTAGATGGCTGCTAGCTGCCTTTTATATATAAACGATATACAAACGGCGGTTTATTACTTATGATTGTTTGCTACGCTTTAGATCGTATTGCAGTAATCTTTCTCAAATTCCTCCATTCAAATGCTTATTCAAATAGTTATTCAAATAAATCTATACTAAGTAAGTATTAAAAAATATTAAATAAGTAAAAAGTACACGTGCTTTATTAACCATTTTAGGCAAATATTGGCCGTTAAAATAGCAGTAAAAAGGCAGCATTGTGCCGCAATAGCAGTGTTATAGCAATAACATATAATAATCTCACTCATTTGCCTATTATTATTCAATAATACCATTTATTGCGCCCATCTAGGTTATATCCTTTATAACCCTTATAATCGGCCTATGCTCAATTGTTTTTATAATCTGCATTAAACTAAGTCTTTGAAAAATAAGTCTGAATATTGCCGCCATAGGTGGTATAAGGATTATGATTTTGCTATTGCAGGGATTGTCCGCAAGAGCATTTTGTATGAGAAAATCTCTGCGCTTCAAACGATTGCTTTATGTATTGCTTATGCCGCTTATAGCTTTTATAAAAGTATTATGGACGATAATCAAATGCTGTGACAGATATAAAAGCTATAAGCGGGAATATGTTCAGTTTAGCCCGTAATATGCCTGATTACATAGCTTAATGGAGCCAAAAAACCCTTTTCAATAGAACTATCAAATAGACATTCAAATGAAAATATATTATGTAAGTAAAAAAATATATTTTATAAGTATCTAATTATCACTTCCTCTGCTCTAGCTGAAACTTAAGCTGTGCTATTGAGCTGCTCAATTCCTTTGCCTTCGCAGCGTCATTTGACAGCTTGGCCAATTCAAGCTCTGTTTCCATATGCTGCAATTCCAAATTCTTCTCGTATCTCCACTGCTTAATCTCCTTTGATGCATTGGCAGGCTTAGAGCTTGTTTTTTTTTCATTAACCGATATTTTCTTATTTTTCGGCGCCGGCTTCTCCTTTATTGCCGCTTTAGGTGAAGGAACATCTGCAGCCTTTTTGATACTTTTAGGCGCTGCTATCGATTTTAAGCTGTTGCTGCCCGGCGATGGTGCAGTATTTTTAACGCTTCCAAACTCTTTCGAAAACTCGGTCTTAACCACTTTTTTAATTATATCCTCATAGCTTTCTCCTTTCGCGCCTTTGCTCTTCAGCCAGTCATGGAATTTCTTGCTTACTGAAATTGTAGTGTCTGCCATAATTCTTATAAGCTCCATAGCATCTATATCTATTTTTCTATTTTAGACATAGCAATTCCACTTTTCTGCGAATGGTGGTTTTTGATAGATAGGCACCCAAACAAGAGAAAACGAGATTTTCGAATAAATTCTTGGAACTATATGTTGGGGCGAATCTATTTATAAAGAAAGTCCTATCCAACAAAATCAAAAACATAGAAAATAACCTTCATTTATAAAAAATACATACTCCAAAGTATGTCTTACACTATTTATTCGAAAATCTCAGAGAAAACAATAAATTTATATACAAAATACCAGAGAATATATTTGCAAATGCCAAAAATCAACTTACCGAAAGAGATATTGAAGCCGGAAGCTTTCAAGGTTCTTTCTGCGAAGGAGAAAGAGGAGTACATACGCAACCTGTTGAGCAAGATCCTGGAGCTTAATCCGGATGGCATAACAATTTCGCAGATAAGGGAATCATCTGGCCTAACATATTCCACAATCTGGCATCATCTTGAAGTATTAAGCTATACTGCGCAGTGCCATAAAATATCCCGCGGGAATGTAGATGTGTACTATCCCCCGGGAAAGGTAATCCATCTGAATGACTACACCAAAGACAAGGTGCTTTACTCCATTGGCATACTAAGGGAAGCTAAAGGTAATTTTGTATGTGTTCATGAAAAAAGGCAGAATAACTCTGGAAATTGGGTAGTTTGCGGCGGCATTTTGATCCCATTCGAGTTAATGGAGCATCTTATTAAGAACTTTGCAAAAGCAAAAGGAGCTTAATCAAAAGTCAAGCCAGCAAGCATTAAAGACTTTATTATTCTATCCTACTGGCTTTATTACCCAACCAGTAAGGGAAAGCCCATGCTATCTAAGGATTTTGCCAGGCAAAACTAGAAATAAGGCATCATTGTTTTTTTACCTTTAGTCTTTCTTCACTGCTTTTGCTCTGATTTTACTATATTTCTCGCCATATGAAGCTTT
>CAZFEZ010000002.1:7780-9453 GCA_964518225.1 uncultured Methanosarcinales archaeon
GAACCCTGATTTGTATGCTTCCTCCATAGCGCTCAGCTCCTTTTTCAGTTTTGCCATTCTTTCATCTGGAGCGGTTTTTTTCAATTCAGCAATTTTTTGTTTCTTCCTCCTCGCCCTTAAGAAGTTCATAACCAAAATGAATATTATGGCCAGTGCAACTATGCCTGCAATGCCGATTATGTAGTATCTTAAGCTATACGCGTGCTGGTATTCGTACTTGGAGTTAACCTCAAGTGTGTCAGATCCTGTTCCAAGTACGCTCTCATCTCTGTAGACTTCAACAGAAGCCACATAAGTGCCTGTTTTTATTTCAGCCGGCATCGCAAGCTTTCTTACGAATTTTGCCTGGGTTTCCACAAATACTGACTCTTCATCGCTTGCAATCGGATTTCCTCTGGCGTCTTTGATTGAATACTTGACAGTAACATTGCCCGAGCCGAAGCCCCTCAGATTAAGCAAAGCTATCTGCACTAATATCTCGTCCCCCTGATACACTTTTTTATATTCTGGCAGAACATGAATATCAATGTCAAATAGTTGCTTGGTGCTGTCAAACAGCAGCAGCTTTTCATCCCCCTTCTGGAGGAATACCTTGGCAGTTCCATTTGAGCTTACAGAGCCTGTTGCCTTAACAGCTTTTATATTGCCGGGATGCCTCACCTGCCATTCATAGACGCCGCTCTCATTTTTTTGTATATTCAGATTTTCGGAATAAACGGTTTCTGCGCCCAAAACAGCTTTTCCTGTTATGGTGGGCTTTTTGAACAGAAGTATGCTTACTATAATCAGGGACACCACGGCTATTATTGTGCCGGTGCTAATTCTTTGTTTCTTTGCAGGCCCAACTGCCGCATTTTTTTTGCGTCGCATGCGCTTCATTTTAATTTCCTGCACTTGGGGTTAATAATATTTTGCATTTTTTACTTGTTTTTGTAAATCAGGTATCTCCTGCCGTCTTTTTCTATATAAACCTTTACAGTGCCGTTTCCTGTGACGCTGCCTGTTGCCTTAATTGAGTTCAAGTCTGCAGGCCGGTCCAATGTTAGGGTGTAGTTTCCGCTCTGGTTTATCTCAAGGTTCATGCTCCTGTTGTATGTAGTTTCCTTGCTTAAGATAACCTGGCCCGTGATTGAAGGTTTTAGTAAAAACAAGCTGCCAAATATCAGCATCAGCATTACAAAGGGCAGCACATATTTTACCAATATTTTTTTGCCTATAGCCTCCCTTGCCGCTTTATTATCTATGGATTTTTTGTAGCTTTCCTGCTCTTTTATTAGCAATGCCTTGCATTCGTCAGCATGCTTTCTGTAGGCTTTAATGCTTTCATCTAAATAATAAATTTCTTCTTGCAGCTGCTTAATGTATTCTGAATTTTTTGATTTTGAGTTATCATCCCAGCTTAATTCATTAAACGCCTTGATTAATCTATTTCTGCGCTCGTTAAGCTGCTTCAGGGCTTCTTCTGCCCGGATCAGGTTCCCCGTCAATAATCTTATTTTTTTATCATCCATTTTTCTTCCTGTATCGGCTGTAAGCTGTCCAAATGTTCCTTTCATCCCGGTTCAGCAGCATAGCAATTTCCCTGTAGCGCAGATTGAAATTTTCCTTGAGGTAGCTTGTGATTGATTCAAGAACGCTCAGCTTTCTGTTTTTCAATGCATTAATCGGAATGA
>CAZFEZ010000002.1:9463-22451 GCA_964518225.1 uncultured Methanosarcinales archaeon
GCGCTTTCCTGCTGCATTCTTGTAGGTTGTCCAGATTGTCCTGCTGTCCCTGTTAAGCAATAATGCAATCTTGCTGTAGTTAAATTCCAATTCCTCCCTTAGGTACTTGCATATTGACTCTAAGGCGCTTAATTCTTTGAATTGGAAAACAGAAACGGGAATCAGAATTTCTTTTGACACCAGCCTTCCTTCTGTTAAGCTTAAAATCTCATTTGAATTAATATTGTATCTGTACTTTATCTCGTCAAGCGCCAGTTTCAGAATCTGGAATGCCTTGTCTTCCTTAATTGAGCCTAGAAATCCGCCTCTATTGTTTTCTTGGTTGCCTAATGTTTTTTCGGTATTTTTACTATCCTTCTTTCTCATTTTTAAGGTTTTTTACCTATAATATATGTAAAAAATATATAAATCTTTCTATATTTTAAGAATTAATACTTATTAAATATGTAAAATATTAGAAATTTTAACTTATAAAATATATATTTTAACTTACATAATATTAATAAAGAATTCAAGAGATATTTTCCAATTTCTCAGTATAACGGCATTTCGGAAACCGGTTGCAGGCATAAAATTTTCCGTATATTGAGCTTCTCAATACAATATCGCCCTCACTGCATTTTGGGCATTTCCTCTTAATTTCTCCCTTTGCAATCGCTTTTGCCTGCTTGCCGGCTTCCCCCTCAACATGCTTGGCAGGGCATTGCGGGTTTAGGCAGAACTCCAAAGGCTGCCTTGCTTTTTTTATAGCCAGCACCAGGGGATAACTGCAAGTCTCGCAGCTTTTTTTGGCGGGCTTTATGAATGCATTTTTCGGAACTGAAAAAATCGTCTTGCAGTCTGGATAGCGGTTGCATGCTGCAAAAGCTCCGAATTTTCCCCGCCTCATGCTGATATTCCCCTGCTTGCACGACGGGCAAATCCCTAAAAATGACATTTCATCCTGTGTTTCTTTATTTGCTTTTTGCAAATCAGTTCCTATCTCTTTTTGGTGTTTTTTTAATTCTGTAGTTATCTTTATTATCGCGTCCTTTGCATCTTCAAGAAGCTGCTCTTTTTTTTGCTTCCCTTCCCGTATCTTGTCCATCTCAATCTCAAACTTTCTTGTTAAATCCTCATCCAGAATCTTAGGGCAGTATTTTTCAAGGGTTTCAACCATTGAAATCCCGAGATTTGTTGCCTCTATCGCTTTGCCGTGGACGTACCCGCGCTGGAACAGCGTATCCACTATTTCCGACCTTGTGGCCTTTGTTCCGAGATTCCTCTTTTCCAAATCTTTGATTATCGACGCCGGAGTATACCTCTTTGGAGGCTGGGTGTCCTTGCTTATCATCTCTATCTTGTTGACTTTAATTTTGTCATCTTTTTTCATGTTTGGAAGCTCAATCTCCTCAAGATTCACATAAGGGGAGTAAAATTCGTGCCAGCCTTTCTCAATGGTTCTTGTTCCTTTTGCAATAAAAATTTCATTGCTGCAGCTTATATCTGCAGTCATTGTTTCCCTTACCGCATTCTCCGCGAATGTTGCAAGAAATCTTTTTACAATCAGGTCATATATCTTCGACTCTCTCTCGGTAAGCCCTGCCGGAATAATTCCTGTAGGGTATACCGCAGGGTGCGCAGGGTCTGTTTTCTTCCCGTTGTTTGGCCTTAGCGATGATTTTTTTAGTAATTTCTTAACTAATCCCGAATACTGCTTTTGTTTGTTCAGGTCATTCAGGACTTTCACGTACCCTATTGCCGGAGGTAATTGCTGGCTTGATGTTCTCGGATAAGAGATATATCCTGAAGTGTAAAGCTCCTGCCCAATTTCCAGAATTTCTTTTGGAGAAATTCCATGGCAGCGGTAGCCTTCAACCTGCAGTGATGTAAGGTCAAACGGAAACGGCGGCATCTGGTTGAATTGCTTTTTATCCAGCTTGTCTATTCTTGCTTCTTTCTGGTTTTTTGTCCTGCTTATAACTTCATCCGCTTTTGCCTTGTCCCAAAACTTGTCTTCCTTATGCCATGCAGTTATTTCCTTGCTATTGTGCTCTCCTAAAAATTTGATCTGCCAGAAAGGCTTTGAGACAAATGCCTTTATCTCTTTTTCCCTGTCTACAATTATTTTCAATGCAGGCCCCTGCACCCTGCCGGTTGACATTAGTTTGAAAGCGCCGGTTGTTTTTATTGCTGCCGTAAGCGCGCGGGAGTAGTTAATTCCGTTAAAAAAATCCAAAAAATGGCGGGCCTCCCCGGATTCTGCCTGGCCCCATTCTATGTGCTTTGCCTTGTTATTGTAAGATTCCCTAACTTCGTCTTTGGTTAATGTTGAGAACTTCATGCGATTTGCGTCCTTAATTTTGCAGAGATAACGTACAATATTCAGTCCAATCACTTCCCCTTCCTGGTCAAAATCTGTGGCAACCGTAAACTCATTGGCATCTTTTGCAAGTTTTTTAATTGCGTTGAGGTATTTTTTGGTGAATGCCGCCCCCTTGGAATTCTCAGAAACCGGCTTCCATTCTATGTCAAATACCGGAAATATCCAGCCTTTCTTAACTTTTTCAGCCAACCCGTAAAGGTGGCCGACAGCGCATGCAACCACAATATCCTTTTTGCCGTGGGTTAACCTGTAATAGGGCACCCCCTGATAATTCTCCTTTATTGCTTTGCCGTCCGCCAGCGCTTCAGCTATCTTGTTTGCGGCATTGGGCTTCTCAGTTATAATCAGTTCGTACATAAATCTATTGGAATTTAGTCGATTATTTAAAAAATTTATGAAAATTGTTAATTTTGAATATTTTTTGCCAAGAAATTAAGTAAAATCACCGGCGATAAAGGCAAACATTTAAAATTTTGCCTGATAAACCCATAAACTTAAAAAATCAGTTAAGGTTCCATGGCCTATGTATAATGAAATTGTTGCTGAAATCCTGAAATCACTGGACGGGAATCTGACTACAGCGGCATATCCTAAATTTTCCGGAGAAGGCTATGCGCCTTATAAGATAGCCAAAGAAAATTTCCATGAAGTAAAACCAATAAACAATAAAAAAATAGCGTTTATTGACGGCGGAAATGCTGAAATAATCGGCTCGGAAAATTTTTCTCTGAACTTGGTGAGGGTATGCTATGCAGTCTACAAAAATAATAAAAAGGTTATTGCTAAAAAATTTGAAATTTTTGCTTTTGTGCAGGCTCTGAACCGAAATGGCGAAATCTATTACAAAGCTTCTGTTTTCAAAACAAAAAATCCTATAGAACTTGAAGATGTTTTATTCAGCTCATTGGACCGCACCTTAATGCTTGGCATGAACAGGGCTGGCATAGGCACGGCTGCAAATGCCGTAAGGAGATTTGCTGAGCTGAAGCTCGCTAAATATGTTTCTGACGAAAAAATATCAGACGCAATTGTATTGGACGGCAGCCTGCAGGCCACTCTGACAGGCGAAAGCATATACCTGTCAGAGCTTTACGGCTCATGCGGCAGAAATAACATTGCTTTATCGGCTTTAAGCAAAACAAGCTCCCTGTTTACAGACAATGGAAACTTGCTTGGCGCTGTTTTGGATCGCATCAGCACGCTTCCGGTCTGGTTTTATCATCCGATTGTTAAAATAACCAGCCCAGCTCATAAAGCGGAAATGTATTTTGCCAAATTTCATAATAAATCAGGGCATGTCTTCAGATTTGAGATGTTTAATGGGCAAAAGACAAAAGCTGAAGAGATAATCAATAATCTGGCAGCCAACTCCGCCGACCCAATATTTATCGGCTACCCGTATGGCTTGGTGGAAGCTGACAGGATTGCAAGGGTAAGCAATCGGGAGAAAGAGTCATTGAAGACAATGTTCCTTGTAAAGCTGAAAAATAAAGATCTAGAAAAGCATCTAAACTCTGCAAATGCCCATGAAATTTTGGATAGGGTAAGTTTTTAAAGCGAAAAGTATTTAAATATTAGAATATTCTAATATTATATTATGAAAGATTTGTATTGTCTTCATGCGGATATCTGTAAGGTATTCTCAAATCCTACTAGGCTAGAGATTTTAAATTTATTGAGGGATAAGGAAATGTCAGTAACTGAACTTATAGGAAAAACAAAATTAAGCCAAGCAAATATCTCTCAGCATTTAAGCATTATGAAAAATAAAGGAATTGCGGAATCAAGGAGAAGGGGAAAAAATATCTATTACAGGCTTGCAAATCCAAAAATCATCAAGGCATTTGATATGATCAGGGAAGTTTTAGCTGAGAAATTAAAGGAAAATGGAAAAATTATTAAGAATTTATGAGGTGTTGGAATGAAAAACATAATATTTGTTGCGATTGTTGCTTTATTGTTAAATTTGGGTTTAGCTAATGCAATCACACAGCAAGAAATCAACGAAGCTAAAGGTTTGATTGATTCAAAAGCAAACTGCAAAAGTCTATCAGGTTCCCAGTTAGAAATAATCGGGGAGTATGAAATGGAATTAATGCATCCTGGAGATTCCCATGAAGCTATGCATAAAATGATGGGACTGAAGGAAGGCTCTGAAGCAGAAAAGCAGTTTCATATTAGCATGGCAAAAATAATGTATTGCAATGAAGATACAGGAATGATGGGTGCTGGCATGATGAGTGGAGGAATGATGAATATGATGATGGGAGGCAATATGGGTTATGGAATGGTAGGAAATTTTGGCTATGGCTTTGGATATTGGAATTTTTTAAATATCCTCTATATAATTTTATTAATTGGACTAATAATCTTGGTTTATCTCTGGATTCTAAAATTATGGAAGAGTATGAAAAATAAAAGTGGTAAAAAGTGAAGATTGAAACGCCTATTGAAGCACAAAAAACAGTTGAACTCATTGAATGCGGGATGGATGGAGTTCGAGAAGCAAAAGTCTTAGAGTTAAACACTTCGGCTATAGAATATGATCGTTTTATGCGCATTAGCAAGGTGGCGGAACAAGTAAATAAGCTCAAACTTAAGAAAAATGCCATTATCCTCGACGTTGGAGGTTTTGACGGGGCATTTGCATTATTCGTTCCTGATTTAAAAGTTTGGGTTATTGATCCTCAAACTACTGGCGGAAATGGTCTAACCATACCGTTTCCAGACAAGCATTTTGATGTGGTAGTAAGTATTGATGCATTAGAACATTTACCACGTAGCGATAGACCAAAATTGTTACAGGAATTGGTGCGTATTACTCGGTCAAAGTTATTCCTCAATTTTCCAGAAGCAAGAAGTATGGGCGCACAAAAAGCTGTTTTATCTATTTTAGATAATAAGTTTATTCGAGAACATGTTGATTATAAACTACCAAGCCAAGAAGAAACTCTATCTCTTTTGAAAGAGATTCATCCTACTGTTAAGATTATTACCTTTAGTTATGTTAATATCTATTCTTGGCTTGCGTGGTTTGTTCTGTTTCATACTGATAAAGAACGTGGATTGAAAGTTTCAAAATTCTTAAAGGAACACGCAAATGATTTAACTCCTCCATTTCTGTATGATTTATTAGAATGTGATGTAGGTGATGGTATATGAAACTCAACAATATAAATTTAGAAAAAGCAGGTGCTTTTGTTGAAGAAGTCAAAAAGGATAAGAGCAAAGCAATAAAGGTAAAGAGAGTTGAAGGCAGTTGGGATTTTAGAGAAGAAAATCCCCAGTTTGCGTCAACTTTGGAGCATCCAAATGGCTCAACTGTTGTAGAATCTGATGGCCCTCTTTTTATGGGCGGCTCTGGAATTAAGCCGGATCCTGTGCAGTATTGCTTGTTTGGCTTAGCAGCCTGCTATGCGCAGACATTTGCTTCAATCGCAGCAGAAAAAGGCGTTGAATTAAAAAAATTGAAAGTTGCTGCCGAGAACAAAGTAAATTTATCAAGAGCATTGGGCTTAGGCAACGAGCCGATTGTTGAGAGAGTTAAATTGCTTATAGAAGTTAGTGATTTTAATAAAGATAAGATAAAAGAAATAGAACAATTGGCTAAGGAAAGATGTCCTGGTGTTTATTGCCTTACAAATCCTATTAGGCTGGACATAGAAGTAAAATAAATTTGCCAAAATGAAAATAGGCATAATCCTAAACACAAACGAAGCTGAAACAGTATGGAACTGTTTCAGGTTTGCATTAGAAGCTCTTAAGAAAAATCATTTTGTTAAGGTATTTCTGCTTGGAAAAGGAGTTGAAGCTGAAAATATTAAATATGATAAATTCTTCTTTCTAGAAAGTACTATTAAAAAATTCTTAAAAAGCAATGGCACAATTTTAGCTTGCGGAACTTGCTTGAAATTAAGAGGAAAAGAAGAAAGCAAGATGTGCCTAATCTCTACAATGGAAGAGATGTTGCAAGTGGTAGAAGAATCTGATAGAGTTTTAACTTTCGGTTAAATGAAAAAACTCTCTCACGTTTGATTTTATTAAAATTGCAATAAAAAACTATATAAATCCACACATTCATAAAAACTCCATGTACGATATAATCACAGTTGGCTCCGCTACTCTTGATGTATTCGCAAGGACAAGATTCTCTGAGCTGATAAAGATAATCGACCCTAAAGGCGAAACTGACCTGCTGGCTTTCCCAAGCGGCTCCAAGATACTGATTGACGAGCTTGATTTCTCGACAGGTGGGGGTGGCACAAACACGGCAGTTGCTTTCTCAAGGCTTGGGCACAAGGTAGCTTTTGTCGGCAAGCTTGGCCATGGCACAAATTCTGACTTTATCCATAAAAATCTTGTAAAGGAAAAGATTGACTTGCTCTGCGCCCATGGCAGCGGAAACGCCGGCTATTCAGTGATTTTGGATACCTTGGAGCATGACAGGACTATCTTGGTTTACAAAGGCATTAATGATGATCTTAGATATGGTGAAATTCCGCACAAAAAATTAAAGGCAAAGTGGTTTTATTTTTGCTCAATGATGAATGAATCTTTTCATACACTTGAAAAGTTAGCAGAGTTTGCGCAGCAAAACAGGATAAGAATAGCATTCAATCCAAGCACGTACCTTGCTGAGAAGGGCGGCAAGCACTTAAGCAACATAATCAGCAGAACGGAATTACTGATTCTGAACAGGGAGGAGGCGTGCCTGATTGTCGGTCGTGATTCAACTAACGGGCTCTTGTCCAAGCTTAGGTCTTTGGGACCAAAAATTGTCGTTATAACCGACGGAAAACATAACCTGTATGCCATGGACGGGAAGTATATCTACTCGGCATTCCCGCCTCCGGTGAAGATTGTCGATGCGACAGGCGCAGGGGACGCTTTTGCGGCATCGTTTTTAAGCGGAATAATGAGAAAGAATGGCATAGAATTCGCTATTAAGCTGGGGATTGCCAATGCGCAGTCTGTTGTTTCACATTATGGGGCGAAAAACATTTTATTGACGTTTAATGAGGCAGTAAAAGTGATGAAAAAGCTGAAAGTCACTATACATAAAAATAAGATTTGAAGGCCATTCCTCAGTCAACAGAAATCATCACATCATTTCCTTCGACCTTAACTTCATATTTGGGAACTTTTGCATTCGGCATCATTGCGTTTTCTCCTGTTTTGACATTAAAGCGCCACCCGTGCCATGGGCATGTTACAACATCCCCTTCTAGAAATCCCTCTCCCAATGGGCCGCCTCTGTGTAGGCAGGTGTTGCTGATGGCAAAAAATTCACCGCTGACATTGAACAGCGCAACGTCTGCACCGTTAACGTTAACCACCTTGTTTTCTCCAGGTTTCAAATCGCTGATGCTTGCGACTTTTACGAAATTTGGCATAAAAAGAAGGTATTGCAGATTATATTTAAGGTTTTTGCTAATTGAAAATGTATCTATACTTAGGATGCCCATCACTGAATATGAAAATCAAATACAAAAAAGTTAAGACTTTGGGCGAATTTATAGATATAATCAGGCTTAGGGTGGAAGTTTTTGAGATAGAACAGAAATGCAGGTCAGGATTGGAGCCGGATGAAAATAATAAGGTTGCTGTTCAAAATATTGCGATTCTCACAACAAAATAGTGTCAGCAGCACGATTCAGGCAGCCGTCAAAAGGCGAATTCAAAATTGGCAGGAGGGCAACCAAAAAAGAATGGAGGGGCAAAGGCATGAGCAGCGGCCTTCTTGATTGTATGGTTAAGGAAATAAAAAAGCTTAAACCCAAAAAAATATGGCTTCGGTCTCAAGTATACTCTCAGAAATTCTATGAAAAGCATAATTTTAAATCAAATTCAAAGCCATATGATTGGGATGGGATTCCCCACATAGACATGGTTTATACTGGAAAGAAATAAGAAATAACAAAACCTTTATATTTGCAATTATAAATAACAAGTCAAGAGGTGATATTGCATTGGGCAGGGATAAAAAATTCATTCTTTGGTTTGATGAGATTGGAATTGAGGATGTCCCAATAGTCGGCGGCAAGAACGCTTCTCTTGGAGAGATGTACGGCAATCTCGCAAAAAAAGGAGTCAAGGTTCCAAACGGGTTTGCAGTCACCGCCCATGCCTACAATTATTTTCTTGAAAAAGCGAAGATAAAAGACAGTTTAAGAAAGATTCTTGAAGGTCTGGACACATCAAACATGAAAAATCTGGCAGAAAGGGGAAGAAAAGCCAGGGAAATAATTCTGAAGGCAGAGCTTCCGAAAGATCTTAGGGAGGAAATCACCAACTATTACAAAAGGCTGTGCAGCCAATATGGTCCAAACACAGATGTTGCGGTAAGAAGCTCCGCCACAGCTGAAGACCTGCCGGATGCAAGCTTTGCGGGCCAGCAGGAGACTTTCCTGAACATAAGGGGGGATCATGCATTAATAGAGGCAGTAAAGAAGTGCTTTGCTTCTCTCTTCACAAACAGGGCAATTTCTTACAGGGTTGACAAGGGCTTTGGCCATTTCAAAGTTTCTTTGTCTGTCGGAGTGCAAAAAATGGTGAGAAGCGACAAAGCCTGCTCCGGTGTGATGTTCTCCATAGACACAGAAACAGGATTCAAGGACGCTGTCCTGATTAATGGCGCTTATGGCCTTGGAGAAACTGTAGTGCAGGGCTCTGTAAACCCGGATCAGTTTTATGCATTCAAGCCGACATTGAATAAAGGCTACAGGCCGATTATAAGCAAAAAGCTCGGCAGCAAAAAAGTAATGATGGTTTACAGCGAGCAGGGAACAAAGCACACAACTGAAAATATTGAAGTTCCCTATGAGAAGCGCTTTAGATTTGTCCTGAATGATGATGAAATTCTGAAGCTGGCAAAATGGGCATGCATTATAGAGGATTATTATTCTAAGAAAGCCAATAAATTCAAGCCAATGGACATGGAATGGGCAAAAGACGGAATAACAAACGAATTGTTTATTGTTCAGGCAAGGCCGGAAACAGTTCAGAGCCAGAGGAATGTAAACGTCCTTGAGGAGTACCTCCTGAAAGAAAAAGGAAGTGTTATTCTGACAGGATTGAGCGTTGGCACTAAGATTGGCGCTGGCAAGGCCCATGTGATAAAAAATGTGAATGACATTGGAAGCTTTAAGCATGGGGAAGTCTTGATTACGGAAAAAACAGATCCTGACTGGGAGCCGATAATGAAGATTGCTTCTGCGATTGTCACAAACAAGGGCGGCAGGACAGCCCATGCGGCAATTGTTGCCCGCGAATTGGGAATTCCGGCTATTGTGGGGACAGAGCACGGAACTGAAATTGTCAAGACAGGAACTGGCGTAACAGTCAGCTGCGCAGAAGGCGAAGTTGGAAAGGTATACAAAGGCAGACTCAAGTTTGAAATCAAAAAAGTGGACCTGAAAAAATTAAAAAGGCCTAAAACCATGATAATGATGAACGTAGGCAATCCCGACCAGGCATTTGAGTTCTCTTTCATTCCAAATGACGGTGTAGGCTTGGCAAGGGAAGAGTTTATTATAAGCTCTTACATCAAAATCCATCCATTGGCGCTGCTGCATTACAGCAAGCTCAAAGACAGGAAGACAAAAGAGATAATTGACGAATTGACTTACGCTTACAAAAACAAGGTAGATTTTTTTGTTGAGAAACTGGCGCAGGGAGTTGCAATGATTGGAGCCGCTTTCTATCCGAGAGATGTTATAGTGAGGATGTCGGATTTTAAGACAAATGAATATGCAAATCTGATTGGAGGCAGTGAGTTTGAGCCAAAGGAAGAAAACCCAATGCTTGGCTGGAGAGGCGCTTCAAGATATTATGCCGGAAATTACAGGGAGGCTTTTGGATTGGAATGCATGGCAATGAAAAAAGCAAGGGAAGAAATGGGGTTGGACAATATCAAGCTTATGATTCCGTTTTGCAGGACAGTTGATGAAGGCAGGCAGGTTGTTGCTGAGATGAAAAAGTATGGCTTGGTGCAGGGCAAGAATGGGCTGGAGATTTATGTCATGGCAGAAATTCCTTCAAACGTTATTCTGGCTGATGATTTTGCAAAAATATTTGATGGGTTTAGCATAGGCAGCAATGATTTGACTCAGCTGGCTTTAGGCTTGGACAGGGATTCAGAGCTTGTCAGCAGGCTTTATGATGAGCGAAACCCTGCAGTGAAAATACTTATCCATGATTTGATACACAAAGCTAAAATAAATAAACGAAAAGTGGGAATCTGCGGCCAAGGCCCTTCAGACCATATTGACTTTGCTCAGTTCTTAGTTAAATGCGGCATTGACTCAATTTCGTTAAATCCGGATACAGTTCTTAAAACAACTTTGGCAATAAGCGAGATGGAAAAGAAACTTAAAAAATAATTTATTTTCGTTATTGAAAATAAATAAAACTAGCTTATTTTTAATTATTTACTATATTATAATTTAATAAACTTAGATATTAACAATGTTAAGCAACTTTTAAGCTCCCTTACCTCTTCTTTGCAGATTTTGATTTATCAGATTTCATGTCCTGCAGCTTCCTGTAAGACAGGAAGATAACCAAGACTAATTCAACAAAGATAACAACTGGCTTTAAGTACCTCCCCAAATACTGATAATACCTGAAAGTGCCGAAGAATAATGTTATAAGTCCGCCTAAGATAAATCCGGTTGCAATCCACTCATTCAGGCTGTTCTTAGTTGGAAGCACTAGTCCTATTCCAATCGCGACAACTGCAAGTATCGAAGAAAATATAAAAAAATATAAGTTATACTTTTGGTTTGCCGCATCAAAATCACGTTGGCAGTAATTGCATCCTTTGTACTTTACAGGGCATCCCAATGCATCATACTGGTAATCTGGATAGCCTTTTTGTTCAGCACAAGCGTCAAGTTCTGCTTGCGTCGGCTCCTGATACTTTGGGCATTGTTTTACATCGACCGGGGCAGGATAAGCCTTTTCAGGATAAAATCTTTGCTTGCAGAAATCCTCATATCTCGGCTCAGGATAAAACGCAGCAATAAGTGCATTCACGAAAATACCATATAGTATGGCAATCACAAAGATTATAGCAACCCTTCTGAGATCAATCATATACCCAATAAAAACGTTAAGATATTTAAAGATAACTGTTTAAATGACAATAATAATGAAAAAAGGGCAGGTGTCTTACTTTTTGCTGATGGCCATAATAGTGCTTATCTCATCCAGTTTTCTTTTCTATGTAAATAATAATCAAAAAGCCAATATTCAGGTGCCTGAAAATGACTACCGGCAATTTACTAATTATGTGGATGGATGCGTCAAGATGTCTGCGAAAGAAGCTGTTTTGAACACTGCTTTTCAGGGAGGATATTACAATGAAACTGGCAAGTCAGTTATCCATTCATTTTTTATAGTCCCGCTGTATTCTGAAGGCAACAGCAAATTAACCCCACCTATGCAAAAGCTGGAAGAGCAGATCTCCCTGAACGCTGACGATGAAATAATCAGATGCGTTGACGATTTTCGGATCCTGAAGGAAAAAGGCTTCGAAGCCAATTTTGAAAAGCCAACCTCAAAAGCTAGAGTACTCCCAAACGAGGTTCTTTTTGATGTAATCTTTCCGATTAATGTCAAGACAGGCTCTTCAACAAAGTATTACAGTTCATTTTCTGCGTCTGTCCCCTCGCGCTACAGCGCAATTTACTTGACAGCAGATAAAATTTCAGGCCTTCTATCTAGTAATCCTGCCAAGATTTGTGTAAGCTGTCTTGTTGATTATGCCTACCTCAATGAATTGAACATCTCAGTTGTTAACTTTGGTAAAGACTCAATATTAATAACGATTGTTGATGATAAAGTAAAGGTTGGCAACAAGAATGTTGTATTCAACTTTGCCCACAGCATAGGTGGTTTGGATGCTTAAAAGATACCTTTTTTTATTTTTTGTATTAATCACTATTTTTGCTGCTGCGCAGGAAGACAGCTGGGACGCCCAAGAGGAAATACAGCGGAAAACAACTAATGATATTATAAATGACCCCCAAAATGCACAAGCGCATTGGCAATATCTTACCGAAGACCAAAAAAATAATGTCTATTCCCGTTCTGACGGCCTCAGGTTATTTTCCCAAGAATTCTCAAATGAAAAAGGGCTAAAGGGCTTCGATGCATCACTGGGAAATGCTTTTTATGATAATGGATACCTTAAAAACGGCGATTCCGGCATTCCTGTAGGATATTTGAAGGGCGCTGAAGTTAAGTCACTGCAAAACGGAGGATTTGAAATAAAGTTTCCTGACAACTCGATATTGGATTATTTGCAATTTGATGGCGGAACAAACGGCATAATATTTAAAGGAAATAACCTGAAGCTCGGCCAAAATTCATTGTTGGGCGGGGAAGCAACAATTTTTGATTCAAGCCATTTCAGGATAGGGCCAAATTCTCAATTTCAAACCAGCGGAATTATTGTTAAAACAGAATCACAAGGCACTGATTTGCATTACGGGAATGGTATATACGCAAATAATTTCATAAGAATTTACAACGATGAACTGGAAGTTGTCGGCAATGGTCTGGAAGTGGAATTTTTGGAAAATCACCCGTTTAGGATAGTGTCAGTTGACGGCGCAGTAA
>CAZFEZ010000002.1:22493-27703 GCA_964518225.1 uncultured Methanosarcinales archaeon
CACACCTGCCCTTAGGGCAACCAGCAACTAAAATTGAAATTAAAGATGAAGATGATCCTGAAAAAGTGTACGTTTTGAATCCGCAAGAGGAATCAGGCTCAGCCCAAGCCAGTTTAGGGGGAAGTGTATGCCCAATAAGTGAATTAACAGGAGGTGTTATAATAGATATAAGCGGAAGAGTGTCCCAAGGCATTTGCAGAGGCCCATTGGTTCAAACCGGAGTCAGCTTAAAAAGCGGAAAGTATGAAACCAACCTTGACATGAACAAGGAGCAGTTAAATGAAGTAAAAAATATTTTTCTTGATAAATACGGGCGCGAACCGGATTTGTCTTCTGACAATGACCTAAAAGAACTCTCAAAAATAATTAATGACAAAGTGACTGAGCTGAAGTTTACTCAAAACTTTTTGGAAGATAACTCTTATCCAAGGTTTGTTGTAAATCGTGCTATAAGGGGATGGATAGACTCTGGTCTTGATTCAAAAGCATTAACAGAAACGGAAAATAAACAAGTCAATACTATTGTGGATATTGTAACTAATATCAAAAAAGGCGACACTTTAAGGTTTGAATCAAGCGCTGATAACGGGTTGGTGGTTTACACGCAAAACGGCGTAGAAAGGGAAATTCCGGTTTCAGGCAGGCTTACATATTTTCCATATTGAAACAAAAACTATAAATATAAGTTAGTCTTTATCCTTTTTATGAAGAAAGGCAGGCCGGTAAAATCAGAGATAAGGCAGAATGTTGTAGAGATACTTCACTTCGTAAACAAAGCCTATGGCTATGAAATCTACAAGATTTACACTGCAATATTCCCGAAAGTCACTTTGAGAAGCATCTACTACCATCTGAAGAAAGGTGTGGATCTTGGAGAGTTTCAGGTAAACAAGGTTGAGAAGGAAAAAGGCGATTATTCTTGGGGAGGGGAGGCAGAGAAGATTTACTACGCCCTTGGCCCAAACGCAAAGCCTACCGGAAATGACAGGGTTAAGGAATATGTAGACAGCAAGCAGAAGCAATAGACCTCATTCTTAATTTTTTAAAATTGTTATTTTCATTACAGCAATAAAAAATGAGTTTAGGAGCATTTAAAGTGATACTTTTATTGAAAGAATTTCATTAACGAAATCAATTTAAAGACCCTGGTAAAAAATAGCAAATCAAATCTTTCACTTGACAAACCCGCTCACAATATTAACAAAAATAATCACAAGAAAAAATATTCCGACATAATAAAATACTTTGTCTCCTTTTTCTTTGTCAAAGAGCTTGTGAAGCGCCAGCTGCAGCATTCTGCCGCCGTCAAGAGGCCCAAGCGGAACAAGATTGAACAGCCCAATTCCAAAATTTAAGATGAACAAGACTGCAAGCAAGCCATAAAGCCATACAGCCGCATTCGGCAGGAGCCCTCCATAAGCGGATTTTACATCGTCATTTATTTTTGTGCTTTGCTCAAGATAAGCTCCAAGATATGCAAGGCTTTCATTCTCAGGATTTTTTGCCAGCTTTATCCGATATGTTGATCTGTCTGTCTTGATTGTGGCAATCTCACCGGGCTTTTTGGTTTTCATAATAGTTGATAAATTATCCACATATGGGGTGGGCTTATTGTCCACCTCCTGGATTATATCGCCTGTTTCTATTCCGGAGCTTTCAGCGGGAAAAGTTTGATTTCCTTTCACATAATCAGTAACTTTGATGCCGTTGGGCTCTATAACTGCATTCACAATCGGAGCAACAATAAAAGAAGCTATGGCCATAAACAAAAAAGCTATTAAAATATTTGAGAAAGGCCCGGCAGCAAAAACGCTCAGCTGTTCCTTGTGGGGCCTCTTTCTCAAGGCCTTTTCATCAGGCTCCACAAATGCGGCAGGTATCACAGGCACAATCAGGCCGAGAAACGCAAATCCGCTTGACTTAACCCTCAGATTATGCGCCCTTGCTATCAGCCCATGCGCAAATTCATGCACAACAGCAATCACAAAAATTGAGATTATCCAGTAGAAGAACGGCACATAAAATACCCCTTTTGCCTTGAACGGAAGCACCAGCCCCACTCCCGGGGCCGCTTCAGGCTTTGTGAACAAGACATAGAGATTGTTTACCAATCCATAGCTAATCAAAGCCATGCCAACAAATCCTATAAAAATGCCGGCGCATCCAAGATAAACCATAAGTTTCCTGTATTTTCTTGAAACAGAATCCATCAGATTCAGGCCAAATTTCGTCCTGTACATTGAAAAATAAAGAAAATACGGAATTATCTGCTTGGTATCTAGATTTTTTCTCTTCAGGTAAAGAAAAATTGAGAGGAAAATAAGAAAAACAAAAGCAGCTATTATTTGAAAATCAATCATTTTTATTTACTTCTTCCTTACCGCCTTAAATTGCCTGCTTCCGCACCTTCTGCAGCGCACCTTGCCCTGTATTATCTTGATGTTTGGAGTCTTGATTTTAGTCTTGCATTTCCTGCAGACAAATACGTTCCTGAATTTTCTCACTTCAGCTTCATGAAACTTTACCATCAGTCAGCACCCTTCACTTGCTTTATAACTTTTTCGTCTAAGATTGTCCAGTAAAGTACAGAAGAGCCCTCGACAACCTGGCCCTTGAAATCTTCCGGAATCTTTAAGTCGAATGTCTCGTATGTTTCTGAGTCCATCACATTTGCCATGTCATTCTGCACGGACAGCACTTGCGCATTTCTTTTCTCGATTATCGGGACTTCAATATTGTCATGGCCCGGCATAACTTCAATTCTTTTCTTGTCATCCACCAGTCCGACGGCAGATATCCTGACTTTTGAATGCCCGTGCTTGCCAGGCTTTGAAATCTCAACATCAACAACCTTGCACGCTGCCCCTCCCATAATTATAAAGCTGCCTTTCTGGACATTGTTGGCAGCAACCATTTTTGTATCAGCCATTACATCACCTTAGTTTCTTTTAATTTTAGGGTAAGCCCATAATTTATAAAGATTATGTTAAGAACTATTCCTTAACTGCCAGCTTAATGTCCTCTGCCTTTATAGTCTTTCTTCCAGCATGCACGGCAAGCTTTATGGACTTTGCTGCAATCTCATGCGCAATTTCCTCCAGAGTGTTTTTTAAGGCAGATTTAGCCTTGTCAGAAACCCTCTCTGCCCCACCCTGCTTAAGCAGTTTCTCCATGGCCGCCAGCGGAAGAAGTTTATCGCTCATTTAAACACCAATTTTAAAGTTAATTCGCATGATATTTAAACTTTTTGAATTAAAAGTTAAAAATGTTTATTCTGGCCTTGAACCTGTGCTTTCTCGCAAGCACAGCTATCTCTTTTTCAATAAAATCCTGGCATGGAAATTTGGACTCCATTTTCCTGAACTCGCTGCTGTGGTGCAGGCTCCTTCCATTCTTGTTCTGGAACTTGAATTTTTTGTGCAGCATTTCATGATACATGACATAATCCAAAAGCTTCTGTTCTCCATTTTTAAAAATGGCGCTTATTGTAATCGTATCAGAGCCGTACTCGTAAGAGCCAAGCTTGCTTGTTGATTCACTGCCCCACTGCAAATTCGGCTTGTCCAGCATTCCGCTGAAATAGGCATCGTTTACACTGTCAAAAGATTTCTCAAGAGCCTCGTCTGTTTTTGTTTTTGGAACAGCCAAATGTACGTTTTTCATAAATAAGCTATAAAGCTCCATATTCATTGTTTTTTTATTTCTGTCTCTAAGAATCTTTAACATGAGTTCCTGTACCAGTCCAATCTGGATCTCTTTGCTTATCTTCTTCCACTCCCTGCTTAAACTAAACATCAAGCTATTTCCATGCATCTTTACATTTGCATTATACAGCTTGAATTTTCTCGAGTATTCCAGTGAGAAATCGTATTTTAGTTCTTTATTTGGGTATAGTTCCCGGAATGCTTCTGTTATTAGGGATGACATCAAGTATGCACTTCGTACCTTAAGATAGCCGCTGCCTTGCCCAAATCACGAAGCTGGACCCCTTCCCGTGTTTGAGTCGAGATAATGCGGACATTTGTCCCGTAAGCCTTTGCAGCAGCCTCGAATTCCTCAATCTTCTGTTCGGATAAGTCTTCCGACAAAAGCAGTGTATCAACAACGCCCATCTTGAGCTTGTTCATCACGTCAACTTCGCCATAGGAGACCATGTTCTGCTTTGTGGCAAGCGTTTCAAGGAATCTTCCTACAATCTTTTTTTCCTCAGTAACATCTTCCTGCGCCAGAACATCCAGGCTCTTCTCAAGCAGTTCCTCCAGCCCGAATTCTCCTGTGTAGCTTAAGTCTTTTATAGCTATGATTTTCTTTTTCACTTCATTTGTTATGAAATCACCTTCAACAAGATCATATTTTGTCGGGCCCGGCCCTCCGACAATAATTCCCTTCAACCCATCCATTTTAAGGAAAGTCTCTTTCATATACTCTGCTACTTTCTTGTAGTGGTCTTTTGCAGCGCCTTCTATTTGCCTGGCAAAACGCATTGCACTCTGTCCGCCAGCCTTAAACTTTCCGGGCACTTCAGAATGTGTTTTAACCAGCGGGATTATCGTTTTTCCCTTCAGCAAGGCGATGTTCGCATCCCTTCTGTCCATTACAACCAATCCATAAACTTCCTTGACATCAAGCATATCCTTAAGAATGTCAAGAACAAACTCCTTGTCGCATCTGTATATTCTGGTTTTTAGGGGCACCGGCGGCTCGATGCTCCAGACCTTGAAGTCCTGCTGCCCCTCCCTTTCGGCAACATTTCCGGAAAACACCACCAATCCGTTTGGAGGCGTTCTCTTGAAGAGCTTTAAATGCTGAATCATTCTTTCCAGGGCGTCTGTCACATTTTTTCTTGTAGATGCTGACTTTATGTTGGATGCTGTTCCCTGCTCCTGTGCAAGGTGGTTTATTATTTTGTTTAAATCATAATCCTGGGGTATGTACACACTGACTAGTTCCGTATGCCTGCCCCTGAAGTTTTCCAATTCCTTGATGAACTTCTTCAAATGAAACCTTTGCGCTTCTGTCAGTGACATGCTGCAATAGAAACAAGACTGATTTATAAAGATTAGCAGAAAATCAACTTTAGCGATAGATTTAAAAATGAAAGATTAACCCTGATTAAAGGGGCTAAAATCTAGCTGCCCAAGCATGGGTCTTAAAAGCATGGGGCTGTGGTCTAGCTTGGCTATGATTTGAGGTTTGGGACCTTAAGACCC
>CAZFEZ010000003.1:0-22904 GCA_964518225.1 uncultured Methanosarcinales archaeon
TTTGCAGAGATGAAAAAGACAATAAATTCCTTGAATGTGCAGAAAGTGCAAAAGCGGATTATCTTGTCAGTGGAGACGGGGATCTGCTTTCCCTGAAAGAGTATAATAGGATTCATATTGTCAGAACTTGGAAGGTATTGCAGTTATTGAAATAATTATTTCTTAGATGGTTTACGAGAATGTTTTATCAAAATAATTAATCCTTTTTTCTTTGACGACAATTGCAAGTTTTTATTTGGCGGCAAATTCATTAATGGGCACCGCCAAGAAATGGAAGAATGAGAGGAATGCCAAAAATTTTGTTATAGGCGTCACGCACAATGCTTAAGAAATATCCAGAGGCACCCGCAGCTTTTCGATATTCTTCAATTCTGCATTTATCGTAGCCCTCAATACTCCATTCTGGTTTTCCATATTCATACTTTTCACATTGTTTCAATAACGAAGGATTATTCTGAAAAAATTTTTCTGCGTCTCTCAAAACAAGACTTTGGTAACCGCTCGTTAGCATGAAACCAAGAAGATAAACAATAATTGAAAAAAAAGAAAGAATACCAAATGTTATCTTTACCCCTCTTCTTTGAGAGAATATAATCATTATGGTGGGCAGAAGCAAAAATAGATGGCCTAAAGTGGAATAGAAGTAATTTGAATAAAAATCGACTGCATCGAGAGGAACCAACAATATCGAAACAAAATAGATGATAATTCCTACAATGCATAGAGTAATCAATATTTTTTGCCAATTTTTTAGTTCTTTGAACATGTCAATTTAACTGTAATTCAACCGCCTTTGCTCGCCAGCAAAGCAATCGTGAAAACAGCTATTGCAAAAACCAGGATAGTGCCGAGAAATGTGGGGTGAAAAATCAGGTTCACTGTCTTTGAAAGATCTTTCTGGGTTTCTGAAGGGACATTAACCTGCTCCCGCACCTTCACTCCTACAGCTACAAGGATAGTGAGAAGGATGAAGGTCATCATAATGCCTTTGAGGGCAGGAAAGGATTCCATGTCCGCGCCAAGCATCTTTGACGCAGTGTTTATCAAGACAACAAACAATAAGATAACTGCAAGGTAGGGGGCAACGCTGGCAATCACATTTGTTGCTATCGGAGATATCAGCACAAATATGCCCATCAGCAACCCGACCATTGCATGGATGAAGTGGTTGTCACCCAAAACCTTTGTCCAAATCATTGTGGCGTACACCACAATCCATACGAAAAGAAAGACAAAAATGCTTGAGAAATGCTCCAAGCCTGTAACATCTAAGAATGTTGCCATGTTATTTTAGCTATTTCTTTCCGAAAAGCTTGCTGAAATCCATGCCCAGGCGGTTGAGGATTGTGCGGTCTTCCCTTTCCTTTGAATCGCCTGTAACCCACGCAATAATCAATCCAAAAGTGACCAGCATGATGAATACAGCTACGCCTTCTGTGCCAAAAAAGTTTTCAAGGGTACTGCCAAAATCGCCCTCCCACCATCCGGCTGCCCCGCCAAAAATCAGCACTATGATAACGAATGAGACTAATGTAATCCAGCCCGGCATCGAAACGCCCAGGAAAACATAATCCTGGCCAAATACACCTATTAAAATCAGCAGGAATATGACCGCAACAAGCACAATTGAAACCTGAGGCAATGCTTCATTTATTATGCGGACAGGGTCTGCATTTGAAGGAAATCTTCCGGTCACATGCGGCACTACAACGAGCAAAGCAGCCACAATTGCCACAATGCTGTTGAGGTTTTTCTTTCCCTCGCCGAGAATTTTCGTTTTCTGCAAGATGGCGTATACAATGACAAAAATCAATAAGAAAGGCAGAATAACATCTGTCAAGCCCCAATTGTCAAGATTCCTGAAAAAGCTTTCAAGCCTGAAAGATTCCGCGACCATTTTTTACCTCTTTTATGATATGCTTTACTTATTTTGGAAGTAGTATATAAAGTTTATGAATGCTTTGCCTCTTTTGAAGGCTCCTTCATAGCGTACACCATGAACAAAACAATTATTGCCAATAAAATGACAGCGCCTGCAATTTGGTCATTGCCTCCTGAAAAGTCACCTACACGCTCAAGCCAGCTTCTTCCGTTTTCATCCTTTATTGCGTCAAGGAAAATGCCGACTATTGCTATAAAGACGATTATCATGAAAACTATCTTCCAGCCCCCTTCAAGGTAAACTGCCTCTCCTTCCTTGTAAAATGAGCCGACCAGCATCAGGAAAAGGACTGCCAGGAATAAAACAACAACCGCATTTGCCGAGACTGTTGTTATTATCTCAACCAATTGCGATGATGCAACCACCAAGAATGCAATTACGAAAGCCGCGATTGCGTTTAAGTTCTTTTTTGTGTATTTCTTGCCTTCAATCTCCTCCATTCCCAAGACTTTTGTCTTTTCAAGTATGGCAAAAACAATAGTGAATACGAGTAGGAAAGGCAAAACAACATCAAACAACCCAATGCTGTCAAAGAAGTTAATGACTCCCCTGAAAGGTGTAACTGCAGCAACTTGGCTAGCCATGCCACTTTAACTCTAAATTATGTATTTAAATGTTTCTTTTTTGTGCAAGCAAAAAAGAAGCTACGAACGTAAGTGAGTATGTTTTGGTTTTTTCGGCGAAAAACTGAAAACCTTTATAAATCTGCAATTAAACTTGAAGTCCATGCTCAACAAAAATGAATTCGGCAGGATAAGGGAGGAGATGCACAGGCTGGATGAGAAGAGAGAAGCCATAATCCAGCTGTCAAGGGAGATAATCACCTTGTCAAAGCAGGTGATATATGCTGCGCAGAGGAATGATTTAGGCCAGGCAGGCAATATCGCCAAAAATATAAAAGGAAAAGCCAATAAGCTGAAAAAAATCAATATCGATACCGACACAAACATTAATTCTGTCGCATTTCAGGAGTATGTTGAGGCAATCGCCTTCTATGAGTTTGTAAAGAGCGGAAAGATTCCCGCAAAGTCAAGCCTGAAGGTTTCAGCTGAAGATTATTTGTCTGGATTGTGTGACTTAACGGGCGAGCTTGTAAGGAAGGCAATTTACGATGTGATACATAAGAAGTTTGGCGAAGCGGAAAAAATAAAGGAACTTGTGCATGACATTTACGGTGAATTTCTGAAACTTCACCTAAGAAACGGCGAGCTGAGGAAGAAATCAGACTCTATAAAATGGAATTTAAAGAAGCTGGAAGAGGTTATGTATGACATTGCCGTTCACAAAAAACATTAATTTAGTTGTAATCGTCAAGATAACTACCAACAACAATTCATAATATTACTTGTTGGTCGGCCATATTTCTATGAAAGGAAGGCGTTAGTTTTTATTTTTTGGATTTTATTTATTGAGTCATGCCTCCAATGTCAAAGGCAAGAAGAAAGTAAAACATTGATTTGAAATAGATTAAACCGCCTACGGCGTATTCTTGGTTCGCGCATTAGCTCGCATATGTATACAATAACTTTAAATAAAATACGTTTAATCTATCTTATATGTTCTTCCACAACATAAATCCTGTTTTGCTTGAGATTGGGCCTTTCCAAATCAGGTATTACGGAGTGCTGTATGCGCTTGGGTTTCTGCTTGCTTATTTCATTATTTCCCACCTGGCAAAGCGAAAAGAACTGCCGATAACAAAAGACGATGTTGCTGATTTTATCGTCTATGAGATTGTCGGGATTGTGCTTGGGGCAAGAATCATTTATGTCTTGTTTTATAACTTTCAATTTTACACGCAGAACCCTGTTGAGATTTTTGTGTTATGGCACGGGGGCTTGAGCTTTCACGGAGGATTGTTGGGAGCAATAACCGGCGCTTACCTGTTCTGCAAAAAGAAGAAGATCGAATTTTATGACATGGCAGATCTAACAGTTATTCCTGTCGCCTTGGCACTGGCTTTGGGGAGGATTGGCAATTTCATTAATGCAGAGCTTTACGGAAGGATAACAGGTGTTCCATGGTGCATTGACTATTCAAAGAACAAGTTTGTTGAAAACCTGCCTTCGGGCTGCAGGCACCCTTCCCAGATTTATGAGTCAATGAAAAATTTGGCTATTTTCTTTGTATTATGGTTCATTAAAGACAAGAAGCTGCCTAAAGGATTTATGTTCTGGAGCTTTGTAGCTTTATACGGACTGCTGAGGACAACAGTGGAGTTTTTCAGGCAGCCCGACGAGCAAATCAGCTATATATTTGGCTATTTTACAATGGGGCAGCTATTGAGCTTTCCGCTGTTTTTGCTGGGAGTGTACATGCTGTATAAGTTAAAGAAAGAATCACATTGATTTATGTTTTTTCGCGCAGTGCGAGCAGCAGAAATGCATGAGCTTTCCCCTAATCTTTTCTGAATAGCCTCCTGAATAAACCCTGCAGCCGCACGGGCATGTCCTGAGCTTAGGCTCCATAGCCGCATTGATTAAATCCCCGAATTTGCTAAACATCTGTTTTGTGAAGGCCTTTCCTTCCTGCGTCAGATAATAAGTTTTTTTATCCCTCTTGCCGACTTTATCAAACCTTATCAGTTTATTCTTTCTTAGATTGCTCAGGAAAGGGTAAACATTGCTGGCGCTTATTTTTCTTCCTAATTTTTCTTCCAGCTCCTTGATTAAGTCGTAGCCGTGCTTTGTTCCAGATGCCAAGAGGCACAAGGTATAGAATTTCAGCATATTTGTTATTTTTACGTCTGCCATCTTCCGGCGATAAGCCTGCCCAATATAAATATCTTTCTGTTTTTGATATATCAAAATAGGACATATACGGAAAAATTTATATACTCAGGCAGGTTATATATCAAAATCGGACATATCTGAGGCAAACAAAATGGGAAAAGGAAAAAGCAAAGGATGCTGTTAGTTAGAACTTGAGGATGATGAAATGGATACGCTAAACCAAAAGGCAGTTGCTTTTGCAGTTGGCATTACAACAGCTTTAGTGTATCTATCATGCTTGATTTTCGTGGCTGTTTTCCCGCTGGAAACTGTCGTAACAGTTGGAAATTATTTCGTTCATGGCATTGACATTTCAAGCATAGCCGTAAAAAGCGTAAATATTGGGAAGTCCGTAATAGGGCTTTTCGTGGTGTCAATTAGCAGCGCGGTGACTGGCTATATATTTGCATTGTTGTATAACTGGGTTGCAAAGGGGTAAAAGGGAATATGAACTCAAAAAAAATAATTTTTATAGCATTGGCGTTTCTTGTTTTGGTTGTAATTGCATGCAGTAAATCAAATGGAAATGGAGTCAAAGTCACTATATTTCAGGACCCTTCCTGCGGCTGCTGCGGCTTATATGGGGATTACATGAGAAAGAACGGATTTGATGTGGAAGTTAAGCTGGTTACGGACTTGGCGCCGATAAAAGAACAGAATGGGATACCTCAAAATCTGCTTAGCTGCCATACATCTTTGGTGGACAGCTATTTTGTGGAAGGCCATGTCCCAGCAGAGGCAATCCAAAAACTATTATCGGAAAAGCCTGATATAAAAGGGATTTCACTGCCCGGGATGCCATCTGCATCGCCCGGCATGCCCGGCAAGAAGATGGCGCCATTTGTGATATATTACTTAAAACAAGACGGAAGCATTGGGGAGTTCATGAGGATATAAGATGGGAAAAATTAAGCTTTTTCTGTCTTTCTTAATCATACTGCTTGCAATAATGCCGCCTGTTTTGGCTCATTGCCCGTTATGCACAGCCGGGGCGGCTTTTGTGGCCGGAGGGGCTGCCGTGCTTGGGGTGCACAGGATGGTCATAGGAGTTTTTATTGGAGCATTCGCGGTTTCCATGGGAATATGGTTTGGAAGGGTTGCCAAGAAAAAATTCATGCCATTCCAAAAGACAGCTATTGTTTTGGCTTCTTATTTGCTGACAGTATTGCCGTTAATGTCATTGCTGAAAGATTCGCATCCTTTACTGGTGAATCTGTATGGAGACTACGGAAGCCTGCTTAACAGGACATATCTTGTTGATTATTTCATTGTCGGAAGCATAATCGGCTCCCCCATATTGATTATTGCGCCTTACCTGAGCAATAAAATAACTTCAATGAGAAAGGGAGATCATATTCCGTATCAGGGGATGGCATTGACCTTTATTTTATTGATAATAATAGGAGTTATGCTGCAGTTAATGCTGCATTATGGGTTAATAAAATGAAAGATGAAGTAAGCGAGTGGATGGAGAAAATCAAAAATATGAAAAGCGAGGCTGACCTGTCAAAGGATGAAGACCTGGCCATAGGAATAATGAATCTCATAAGCATCGAGGAGCATCTTTTTTTCACGGCCCAAAAGACCAACAACCAGAGATACCTGGAAATGCTTAACTCTGTGAGGAGCTTAAGGACAAAACTGATGAAGAAAATTGTGAAAAACCCCAAGGGCGAGGAATGGTGCATAAGCAAGCATCTTCTTGCCTCGAGCATGCGCCTGATGGAAGTGGGCACTAAAGAGCTGAGCGATAATAACAAAAGCGAGGCAAATTCCTATTTTAAAGCCGCCTTCGAGCTTTTTTCGCTGTTTTTTGCGATTAACTTGCAGATGGTCGGGATGGAAGATATAAAAAGCAGTTCCAATAAGGAAAACAGCGGCGGCTTAAGCTCAAAATTTTCAGAGATAATGAAAAAAATCTTGGACTGCTGCAAGGAATGGTGATTTAAATTAAAAACGCAAAGGAAAAACTTATAGGCGCTACAGGCACTGTATCCGGAGCCGCCAGCATACTAGGCTCCTGGCAGATATGCCACAATATATGTTTGGGCATTATCTTTATTTTGAGTCTTATTGGAATCACAGTAACAGGGATGCCTCTGCTTTTCCTGACAAGGGTTGCTGTTCCAGTATGGACTACAGCTGTTTTGCTCTTGATTGCCACCATCATTCTTTACCAAACTAAGAAATGCATTTCAAAAAATTTGATAATGCTAAATGCCGGCCTGCTGATTTCAGGAGTGCCATTCAGCTCTTTGCAGGCTTACTCATTGTTTTTCTGGAGCATTGGCGGCTTAATCTCCCTTATTGCTATCATACTATTTATCAAAGACAGGGCAAGCGCGGGGAAATGCCAATGAGAAAAATTGATTTAGCGGTGTATGTTATTTTAACTGCAATTATTGGAGTCGCAGCTTATACTGTTTATGACCTTAGCAATAACAATAAAACTACAATCCTGGAGGATAAAGAAAGTTTACCTGAAGGGGCATTGAGCACAATGTCTACAGGAAGCACCGGCTACGGAGATGTTGCCATAGATCTAACTCCGATTAAAATTGACAATAAGAATCTTGTATTAAGCATTGCAATAAACACCCATTCTGTGGAATTAAGCCGGTTTGACTTAAAGCAGATCACAACGCTGCAATATGACGGCAAAGCGGCATATCCGGCTGACGCTCCAAAAATTGAGGGCCACCATTCATCCGGCAATATAATGTTCAATATAGGCGGCAGCTTAAAAGATTTTACAGTGACTATCAAGGGCGTACCCAAAGTTGAGGAGAGAGTATACAAATGGACAAGGTGAGAAAATGAAACAAAATTTAGGCAAAACTGACAGGATTTTAAGGTTTGCACTGGCATTTTGGTGGATAGGCCCATGGGCTCCGGAATACAGCGTTGGATGGATAAACTGGGCAATATTCATTGTTGGCTGGATTGCATTGGTTGAGAGCTTCATAGGATGGTGCTGGATACATAACGCCTTAGGCATCAACAATAAAGACCAATAATCTTGCAGGTGGTTAAAGAAATCAAAAAATC
This sequence comes from uncultured Methanosarcinales archaeon, assembly GCA_964518225.1. GTDB lineage: Archaea > Nanobdellota > Nanobdellia > Woesearchaeales > GW2011-AR4. The sequence continues at coordinate 7,762 of CAZFEZ010000003.1, forward strand.
AGGAAAAGAGTATTTTGAATGCGAAGCGTGCAATTTTGTTTATAAGCATAAAAAAACTGCTGAAGAATGTGAGGCTTATTGCAAAAAATACCGCTCATGCAACATAGAAATAACAAAACACCCAATACAAATATGAAGATGGCAAAAGACCCTATATGCGGAATGGATATTGACGAGAAAAAGGCTGAGTTTAGCGCTGTAAAAGACAGCAGGAGGTACTACTTTTGCAGCAAAAATTGCCATGATAAATTTACCGGGGTGAAGATGAAAAACACAATTCCGGGTAAAAATCCAGCCAAAACAACAATTTCTATTTCAGGGATGCACTGCGCTTCATGCGCAAGCCTGATTGAGAGGTCCCTTAGGAAAACTAAGGGAGTCATCAATGCAAGCGTCAATTATGCAACTGAAAAGGCAAGCGTGGAATTTAATGAAAATGAGGCCAATGAAGATGCATTAAAGCAAGCTGTGGCAAAATCAGGCTATAAGGTTGTTGATTTTTCGCAAAGCAAAGAGAATATTGGCGAAGCAAGGCTTAAAGTCATTGGCATGGACAATCCTCATTGCGTAGGAACTGTTGGGGACGCTTTAAACCTTGTTAAGGGGATAATTTCAAAGGAGCTTTCTGTTAATGAGATTGCTTTCATTAAGTTTGATCCAGGAGTAACCAATATTGAAAAGATAAAAAAAGCGATTAGGCAGTCAGGATATGAGCCAGTCGAGCAGACAGCATCAAGCATTGACAGGGAGAAAGAAGCAAGGCAAAAGGAAATCAAAAGGCTCAAGCGGGAGATGATTGCAGGATTTATCATAAGCGTACCAATATTTGTTCTTTCATTTCCGGAATGGTTTAAGATAATGATGCCATTTCACAATTTTGTCCTTCTGGCTTTGGCAACCCCTGTGCAGTTTATTCTAGGATACAGGTTTTACACCGGAACATGGGTTGCATTGAGAAATAAAACTGCAAACATGGATACTTTGATAGCTGTTGGGACATCTGCTGCCTATATTTACAGCGCGCTTGCAACTTTTTTCCCTGCACATTTGGATGCAAAGCTTTACTTTGACACTTCGTCAGTAATAATAACATTCATTTTGCTTGGAAAGTATTTTGAAGCTCTGACAAAAGGAAAAGCGTCGGAGGCGATAAGAAAGCTGATTGGGCTTCAGGCAAAGACTGCAATTGTGATTAGAAACGGAAAAGAGCTTGAAATTCCCATGGAAGAATTGCAGATTGGCGACATATTCATTGCCAAGCCCGGGCAAAAAATAGCAACTGACGGAATTGTTGTTTCTGGAGATTCGCACATTGATGAATCAATGATTACGGGGGAGAGCATGCCGGTATCGAAAAAGGCAAATGACAAAGTGATTGGAGCAACAATCAACAAAAGCGGAATGCTGAAGGTTAAAGCAACTAAAGTTGGCTCTGATACAATGCTTGCACAGATTATAAAATTGGTCGAGGATGCACAAGGCTCAAAGGCGCCCATACAAAGGCTGGCTGACAAAGTCTCATCAATTTTTGTACCGATCGTGATTTTGATTGCAGCGTTGTCATTTCTATTCTGGTATTTTATCGCTCCGAGTTTCATGGCTATAAATGCGCCTTTCCTGTTTTCATTCACTATTTTTGTGGCAGTTCTGATAATTGCATGCCCCTGCGCGCTTGGATTGGCCACCCCGACTGCAATAATGGTAGGAACTGGAAAGGGGGCAGAGAATGGCATTTTGATTAAGAATGCAGAGGCGCTTGAGACAGCACATAAGCTGACGACAATCGTTTTTGACAAAACAGGCACTTTGACAAAAGGAAAGCCGGAAGTAACCGACATTGTTGTCCTCGATGAAAAATATGCCGAAAAGGATATTTTGAAATTTGCTGCAATTGCAGAAAAAGGCTCGCAGCATCCGCTTGCAGACGCAATAGTAAACAGCGCAAAAAGCAAAAAAATTGCCATAAACGAGCCGGATGAATTTGAGGCCATACACGGCAAAGGAGCTGCCGCAAAATACAAGAATTATGGAATACTGATTGGGAACGACAAGCTTTTTCAGCAGCACAAAATAAAAATTTCGGATGAAGTGGAGAGCAAAATAAGCAGGCTTGAAGAGCAGGGAAAGACAACAGTAATCCTGGGCCTGAATAAGTCAATTATAGGGTTGATTGCAATTGCTGACGCATTAAAGGAAACCTCGAAAGAAGCGGTTGAGGAGCTTCACAAGCTGGGAAAAGAAGCCATAATGATCACAGGAGACAACAAAAGGACTGCAAAGGCAATCGCTTCCCAAGTTGGAATTGACAAAGTGATTGCAGAGGTTCTTCCGCAGGATAAGGAAAGCGAAATCAAAAAGCTGCAAAAAGAGGGAAAGGTGGTTGCAATGGTCGGCGATGGAATCAATGATGCCCCTGCATTAGCTGCTTCTGATGTAGGAATTGCAATTGGGGCAGGCACAGACATTGCAATTGAGACCGGCTCGATAATTTTGATAAAGAATGATTTAAGGGATGCGATCACTGCAATTAAGCTGAGCTCATACACAATCAAAAAAATAAAGCAGAATTTGTTCTGGGCCTTCTTTTACAATGCCGCAGGGATTCCGGTAGCGGCAGGAATACTTTATCCATTTGTCGGATTTTTATTAAACCCAATTATTGCAGGAGCTGCCATGGCATTTTCGTCTGTGAGCGTTGTCTCGAACAGCCTGCTTATGAGGACATGGAAAGCGAAATAGCTGTATAAGATAAGGTATGTTAAAGATATCGGAAAGCTTAATGCAAATTCTTCACATTCATTTACAAGTGGCTTGCACAAAGATTATGCAGCCGGCAACATAGAATGATGGAATGACCTATAATTCAGTGAAAATAATAAATGAATCTTTGGCCAAAAGAAAGGTATAAATAGCGACCGCCATTACCTGTAATAGGGTAAATGAAATAAATGGAAGGGGAAAAAATCAAGATAAAGATTGAAGGGATGCATTGCTCCGCTTGCGAGGTTCTCTTAGAAAGGAAATTCAAAAAAATCGAGGGAGTGGCGGAAGCAAAAATAAGCCATCATAATGGCATAGCTGAGATAACATGCACAAGCGATCCCGGCATTGAGGCCTTTCAAGAGGCCGTAAAGGACACAAAGTACAAAGTCCATCCCTTTGATTCTGTAATTGATAAAAAGAATAACTTTGATGATTATTTCCAGATAGGTGCATATTTTGTGATAATTGCAGGTGTTTACTTTTTATTGAGGCAATTGAACTTGATACCGGGCATCGGGATTTCTGAAAAGACAAGCCTGGCCGTCATATTCCTGCTTGGATTGATAGCCTCTGTCTCAAGCTGCATGGCTATCACAGGAGGATTGCTCATTTCAATTGCAGCAAGATACAGTGAAAATCATCCAAATCTAAGCGGCTACCAAAAATTCAAGCCGCAGCTGTACTTTAACATAGGCAGGATTGCATCTTATGCATTATTGGGCGGCTTGATTGGCGCAATAGGGTCGCTGTTTCCATTGTACTTCGGCTCACAGGGAATTTTGATTATCATTGCAAGCATTATAATGATAATATTGGGAGTGCAAATGCTTAATGTCTTCCCATTGCTTTCAAGGCTCCACTTCAGAATGCCAAAATTCTTTGCCCATAAGATTCATGACGCAAAAACAAGCCATAGCAGCATTTCCATGTTTTTTTTTGGAGCCTCAACATTCTTTTTTCCCTGCGGATTTACACAGGCACTCCAGTTCTATGTCTTGACTACCGGAAGCTTTATTACAGGCTCCACAACAATGCTTGCTTTTTCTCTGGGAACTTTTCCTGCACTCATGTCTGTTGGAGCCATTTTCAGCTATGTAAAAGGCACGCTTCAAAAGGATATAATGAGGTTCACGGCAATTCTCGTAATCTTGCTTGGGATTTTCAATATGGGCAATGGCCTTGCATTGTCAGGGGTGCATCTTGGGTCTTCTCCGGAGTATGCGCAACCTCAAAGCTCTCAGGAATCAGACTTATCCGGAATGAATCCTTACTTTGCGCAATACATCAAAGCTCAACGAGCACCGCCAGAGATAGTGGACACTGTCAATGGCAAGCAAATAGCTAAGATGAGGGTAATAGACCTCAATTATGTTCCTGCAAAATTCATAGTTAAGCAAGGTGTTCCTGTTGAATGGCAGATCGATGCTTCTAAGGCTGCAGGCTGCTCCCAAGTCATAACCGCGCCAAAGCTGAGGCTGACAAAATACCTTTCTCCAAACCAAATCAACAAGATAGAGTTCACTCCGAAGGAAACCGGTAAAATTTACTTCATGTGCACTATGGCCATGACAACAAATGGCGCTTCTTTTGAAGTTGTGAGCGCTTAATCCAAAAAATGAGAAAGACAAACATGGTTATAAAAGGAACACATTGCCCTGCATGCAAGCTTCTGATTGAGGACATATGCAAAGATTTCAAAGAAGTCAGGTCTTGCAGTGTGGACTACAAGACAGGCGAGGCTGAGTTATCCCATGATGAAGGGCTTGACCTGAAAGGGCTCAAAAAGGAGATTGAAAGTGCAGGCCAGTATAAGGTAGAAGTGCTCAAATAACCTTATTCTATTTTGGATTTTCTTGGCTAAATGCACGAAATTTGGCAAAAAGCCTGATGGAAGTTGGGACTAAAGAATTAAGCAACAATCAACAAAAGCGGCTTGCTGAAAATTAAAGCCACAAAAGTCTGGGAAGCCACAACTTTATCGCAGATAGTTAAAATGTTTCAGAAGGCCATTGCAAGCAGAGCGCCAATGCTGCTGAACAGGTATAAGGCGAGAATTGCTTGAGGAATTATTTTTGTTTTGGAAGACGGCAAGGTTGCTTTGAGCGGCAGCAGGAGTATTTTGAAAGACAAGAGAATAAAAAAGATTTATTTTGGAGGAAGGTAAGAATTTTTCATTTACTTTTCTTCCACCCCTGATTAGGGGATGGTGCCTAATAATTTAAAAAGGTTTTTTAAGAATAAAAGGTGTTAAGCCTTTTTATAGCATTTAACCTCTCCTTATCGCCAATTTTAGCATCATTAATCGCATTTCTCATTATTTCAATTGTTTCATCGTAATGCTTTCTGTCAATCTCATAAGGTATCCTATCTTTTCCCCCGACTGCAAATGAGTATTTAACAGGGTCTTTCCATTGTATTTCCACCCCATAAACCAATTCTGAAACCAGCGCCAAGCTTCTTATTGTTTTTGCTCCGATTCCTTTAATTGAAACAAGCCCCTCATAATTTTGAGGCTGGGATTCATGGGCTTTTTTGCAGCATCTGGATATTTCGCTTATCCATGTCGACTATTGTATGCTTTGGCGCCATGGTCATAATTTTTATTTTTTTATCTTTATTTTGATTGAATTCGTGCAATGTTTTTTGGACTGGATGATTCTTGAGCCGTACATTGAAATATTTTTTCAGGTGGCCTATATCGTCGTTGATCAAATCAACGCTGATTTTTTGAATTTCTTGGTTGTTTCTTGATGTCAAGTTTAGCGTATTGGCATTTATTGAGTCGCAACATATTGCATTGTGCGGCTCTTCAACGAAATTGAGAGTTTTATCACTAAGCCAATGGTATCTTCTTGCATACCTGTTTAAGGAACTCATTCCCTGCTGTATTACAATCCAGTTGCCTTTTTCGTCAAAAATAAATGAGTGGTGGTAAAGCTGATAGCCGTCCTGAACAAGAGAATTATCCACTTTAGCGCTCATTCTGGAAGAATATTTTAATTTTTGAATTTTATTTGCGGATAAATTAAATGCTGTATTTTCAATTTCATCTATTGTTTTCCTTGAAGTTCTTCCTTTCCCTCCAGCCACTTTGATGCCGAGGTTTTGTTTGTTAATGGATTCTTTTAATGCCCCTAAAGTTGTGGTAGTCAAACCTGAGCTATGCCAGTCAAATCCGACAACACACCCCAAGCATTGAAACCAGTAAGGGTCAGCAAGCCTTCTCAAGAATTCTTCCCGCCCATACTCGTAAATTAAAACTTCACTTACAGCTCCAGCTAGCTTCTTCATCCTAGGAAAAAGCCATCCGGGGCAATTGCCGCTATGCAAAGGAAGGTTTGCAATTCCTGTTTTGAGCATTCTGAAATGCCAGAACTTCTGATTTAAATACCTCACGCCAGCAAATGTCCAGTGGTGATCGGCAGAACGACACTGTCACCTTATCGTCATCTCTTAATTTTATTGGAAAACCTTCATAATTTTTCTCACCTATAAATTATTCATTAAACCAAAAGTTTACCTTATGGAATCAGATAGGTGACATTAGCTATACAGTATCCGGCAGAACATAGATTTATAAATAGGGTATTAAACTTCCTAATTATTAAAATGACATCAAGCGTACATTTACAGCCAGAGCTGGCAAAGGCATTTGAGGATATGGGCTTTCTTGAGCTGACAGACATACAGGAGAAAGCTATTCCGCTGATCCAGCAGGGCAGGGACGTCATAGGCCAGTCGCAGACAGGCTCTGGAAAGACAGCTGCATTCGGGTTTCCAATTCTTGAGAAGGTGGCCCATACTCGCGGATTACAGACATTAATCCTTGTGCCAACCCGTGAATTGTGCGAGCAAGTCACGACAGAAATGCGGAAATTTTCCAAGCACAAGAGAATGTCAATCATTGCAGTTTATGGAGGCGTTTCAATAAATCCGCAAATACATGATTTAAGGCAGGCGGACATTGTGGTTGCAACTCCGGGAAGGATGCTTGACCATATCCAAAGAGGGACTGCCCAATTAAACAAGGTAAAAATTCTGGTTCTGGATGAAGCTGACAAGATGTTTGAGATGGGATTTATTGAGGATGTCAAGAAAATAGTCTCCCAGATTCCAAAAGAAAGGCAGACGCTGCTTTTTAGCGCGACAATATCCCATCAGGTTCAGGAAATTGTAAAGCATTATATGAGAAATCCGGAAAAAGTCAAAGTGCAGTCATATGTCGAAAAAAATAAGCTTGCGCAGCATTTCTACTCAGTAAATTCAAGGGATAAATTTTCCCTATTGGTCCATATTTTAAGGAACGAGCAGCCTGGGCTTGCAATAATCTTCTGCGCAACAAGAAACAGGGTGGACATACTGAGCAAAAATCTTTACAAGCAGGGCATCGATTCGCTGAGGATACATGGGGGATTGACTCAGAACAGAAGGAAGCAGGCGATGGAAATGTTTCACAGCAACAGGGCAAGCATACTGGTTGCAAGCGATGTTGCTGCAAGGGGGCTGGACATAAAAAACGTAAGCCACATAATCAATTATGACGTACCAAAGACCTCCAAAGAGTATATCCACAGGATCGGGAGGACTGCACGGGCAGGAACAGAAGGAAAAGTCATATCCTTATTGTCTGAGCAGGACCATGACAATTTCAGGAGCGTGCTGGAGGACAGGTCATTGGTCATTGAGCAGCTGAAGCTTCCGGAATTCCAGAGAGTGCCGTTTTTTGCATCCCAAAGGCCCCATTTCGGTTCACGAGGGCATGGCTATCAGAGACATGGCTCTTACTCAAGAGAAGGCAGGAGCCACAGATTTGGCGAACAAAAAAAGCCCCATCATCCAAGAGAGGAAAGGGAAGGCCATGGCTCAGGTGAAAGAAGAGGGGGATATCACTCCAGAAGATTCAGGTGATCTGTTCACTTTGACTTTAAATATCTGTTTTTATTAATTAAGATTTTTTAAGGGCGTCAAGTAAGGCTCTCAATTGCTCCTCGCTAAAAGCACCGATTGTGTAATAGATGATAGTTCCATTGGAATCCAGCGCATATTTTGTGGTTGTTTTTGTGACTGAATAATCAATTAGAATCTTTTCCTGCCCCTGCGCCAGAATCATTTTTTGGAGCTCTGGATATTTTTTCTTGTACTCCTTTAACTTGAAGATATCTTCGCTCAAATCCAAGCTAATGGACAGTACCGCAACTTTATCTTCATACTCCCCGTATACTTTTGATAATGCCTCATAATCCTTCCTGCACCATGGACACCACGTTGCCATAAAGTACACAACAACAGGCTTTTTCTGCTTTGCAAAGTCGCTTAAGCTGACAGCTTCAGCTTCGGTGGTGGCAACCGTAAAATCCGGTGCCTTGCTCCCAACCCTGTTTCCGGTTATTTGGACCTGATTCAATGATTGTATCTCCGATTTTGTATTGATATCAAGGGGCATATTGTTTGTAAAGTTTGAAAGCTTTATATTGATGAGATTAGATGAAAAAACAAAAAATAAGCCCAACCCCAGTATAATGGCTGAATTCTTGAAAGTCTGTCTTATTTTCATTTTAATATTCCTGATAAATTTACGGTCAATATTTTTTTTGTTTTTAATTCTTTCCAAGTTTCCTTACCGCAAATGCAACAAGCAAGCAAGCAATAATTGCTAAAGTTACAACCATAAAGCTTATTGGAATTTTTGCAATCCAGTCATTTATCGATGTCGTAATATTACTCATTAAAATATTAACCGATGTCTGAAATTCATTCCCTTCCATCGCAAGCTTTCCTGCCATTGCAAGATATACTATAAAGATGCCCAGCAGTAAAAACATAGAGCCGGCAATTATTTCTGCAATTGTAATTGTTATTTCCCTTCCAAAGGCTTTGTAAGAGACGCTTTGGCTCATCTTCTCAAACGTTGATGTCAGATCGTACTTGTCCATGAAGAAGGATATCACAAACAGGGGAGCTACCATTCCTGCAACGTACAAGAATGCATACAAACCCCCCCAAAACAATGAGCCTGGAAGTATTGATAATGCGAGCACGCCTGCCAAGACGGGAGCGCAGCATAATGTTGCAATTGCAGAGAACACCCCTAGAACAAATACAGAACCTGTCCCTGTTATTTTTGATTTAGGATGCTTTGTAAATGGAATGGAAAAATGAAAGCCAAGAAGAATTGAACTCCTTCCCCTAGCTTATCCAAACACCCCAAACAGCCCTTTTGCCTTCTTTGCCTTTGTTTCAATTAGAACTTCAATCTCGGCCTGCTGCCCTTTCAAGTTTTCAACCTGCTCTTTCAGGACAGCTTTTGCAACATCGCTTGGAATTTCTTCAATAAGCTTCGTCAATACGTCAATTGAGTTGCTTAGTTTTTGCTTGCTTGTGCCAAGTTGCGTGATTTCTTCCTGCTCTGCACCCCTTGCCAAGCCTAAAAATAATCTTATCTTATAGCCAACTCCTTTTTCCTCCTCTTTTCTCTCGATTTCTTCTAATTCATCAGAAACATTTAGAACTTCGCTTGCTTTGTCTTCAATAACGTAAATGTATTCGTCGGGCAAATCAGAATCCCTTAACGAAGCAAGCTTGCCTGCAGCTTCTTCCACTCTTTGCCTCGCGATGATTTTGGTTTTGACTTCTATCGATCTTTCAGAGCTTTCAACAGAGTTTATCTTTGCATTCACCACAAACGGCAATAGTTTAACATCGCCAAACCTGTTTGGATCAATAGAGCCTTTGTACACAGTTGTGTCCTGGAGCTTTAATTCTTCATGAAGGTTGTCAATAAAAAGCCCTAATTTTTGCAGGTCATCTTGAGCTGCCGTATTCAAAACCGCCAGCAAGATCTCCGCCTTTTCCGCTTTTCTTATACCATCTTCATCTTGGATTATATTGCTGAACCTGCACCTTTTCTTTGCCTCCCCCACTATGAATCTCCTTAAGTTTTCTTCTGTCAACAGATCCTTGCATGGCTGCGCAATTCCCTTCATTTGCCCGCATCTTTTTGTTCTCTGCCCTAGGCAGCGCTGCCTTTCTTCACCCATCCTGCTGCATCTTTGCTCAGAAGCTCTTATTTGAGATGCTGTCTCAGTTGCGCAATGCTGGTCAATTTTTGGCACAAAATCATCATAATTTTTCTTTTCCTGCTGCTTGCACCTCTCGATAAACGAGCCCTGGTCGCATCGGCCTTCCATATTTGAGCAAATCCTTTCCTGCTCTTTCCAGGAATTCTCGCAGTGCATCATGAAGTCGTCATAAGTGCTTAACACAGCGCCGCCTGTGATTGATGTAAATGATTCATTTGTTGTTATGCTTACGCACTCGTAGCCAACAATACAGCCATTATCATCATATTTTGTTGTTAGGCTCGCCCCTTCTCCGCAAGTTGGCTTTTCCACAGTTGGGCAAGTTGTTTGATATCTTATGCATTGGTAGCTTGTAACGCAGCCTGCATTGTCGTAGTATGCTTCTAATTTTTCTTCTGTATTGCAAGTTGGCTTTATTACCTGAGGGCATTCTTGTTGTTTGCAGTAATAATAAACACATCCATCTTCACCAGTCTTTTTTTCAAGAATTGTTCCTGCTGCACATGTTGGCATTATTGGCTCCGGGCACTTTACAATGGCTGATGGCGGGCAATGTTCAAAGTTACAATCCGGAGGTACTCTTTTTACACGAGTTCCATCCGGACATTGCATAACATCTTGAGTGCATGCTTGCTCAGATGGACAGTTTATCACTTGCCACCCGCATTTTCCAGAAGCGTCACGCTTGCATACCGGCCCAGCAACAGTCTTGCCGTCAGAGCATATATAGTTAGGCATACCATGTGCGTAGGGGCATTCTTCTTTTGTGCATTCCTGATTATGGGATTTAACCTCACAATAATAGTTAACGCAATTTTTGTCATCGACTTTCTTTTGCAGTGCATAACCTTCACCGCATTGCGGAACCGAGTCATATTCAGGGCATTTCCTCTCAAAATTCTCCTTCTTAATCCCGCCCATGCACTGGCTCATGAATCTTTCCCTGTCGCAGGCCTGATATCGCTTAAATTTTTCACATTCCCTTACTAACCTGTCTCCTTCTAAATCAAATCTTTGCTCGCATGATTCCGCAACATGCTGAATTCTCTGTTCCATATTAAACTTGGCCCTTAGCTTGCAAGCCTGAACTATTGCGTCTTTATTTGCGGGGCATGAGAATGCCACTGACTGTATCTTCTCCATTTCAGTTGCATCCTCCCTTACAAAAGGAATGCCTAATTGTGAGCAGCCCTTCTTTGCCATTTCAGCACAACTTGCTTCATTCTCCTCAGCCCTTTTGCAGATATTCTGCAATTCGCCTACTTTTTCCTTTAATTTACTTATTAGCATATCCGCAATCTTGTCGGGGTCGTTGCATTGCTCCTTTATCTCCCTGGGGTCCATATCATTGCCAATATGCTCGAAAATCATGCCAAACACCATTTGCTCTTTGGGATAGCCTTCATATGAAGGGCCGGTGTCGTATTTGCGCTGAAAGGCTTCATTTTCATAAGAAAATGCCTCTTTTCTTATCATCCTTTCTTTAAGTTCCACCATGCCTTTCTGAAATTCCATCTCGTCAAATCTTTCGCCTGAACTGGATTTTGCCATCGCGCGCATTTCATCTTCCCCAATGTTGCCTTTCATAAAGCGCTCCATCATCTGCTCTTCACTGGAGCCAGGGCCTCTGGAAGGATAAACAACAACATCACCCTTGTAGTAGTATTCAGATCCTTCGCCTGAGCTTTCTATTGGCCTGCCTTCATAGGGGCCAGAATACTGAGCAAAAACAAGATTACTGAGAATCATAAAAACAATCATCAATAAAGCCACAGATTTCCTGACCTTAATCACCTTTTTAATTTCTTGGGCACACTTGTATTTAAGATTAACTAAATCTCAAATCCATATTTTCCATACATCGGAGTAAATAAAAATTGGCCTAAGAACTCCAACTCAAGATGCCCGTTTTTATCCTTTATGCCCCTTACCATCTCCTGCTCGTACTCATTGCCTACAGGCCCGACTATTACTCCTTCAGGCTTAAGCTGCCCCAATAATTGTTTTGGAAATTCCTTGCATGCTGCTGTTATTATAATTTTGTCAAAAGGCGCTTCATTTGGCATTCCGTTTGAGCCGTCCTCTTCATAAACAAAAACATTGCTTATTTTCGCTTTTTTCAGATTTTGTCTTGCAAAGCTGACAAGCTCAGGAACAACCTCTGTAGTTATGACTTTGCCTCTCGGTCCTATTATCTTAGCTATTATGGCGGCCTGATAGCCGGAGCCAGTGCCTACCTCAAAAACCTTTTCTCCTTTCTTTAGCTCAAGAGAATGAGTCATTATCATGACTGTTGTAGGCTGGGATATTGTCTTGCCCCTGAGCAAAGGCAACGGGGTATCGTAGTATGCGGATTCTTTGAGCTCCCGCAGTATAAATTCTTCCCTCTTAATGGAATGGAAAGATTTCAATTCGCTGGAATCAAAGCTGAAATTCTCTTTCCAGAATTTTAGAAGCTCTATTTTTTGAACCATACTTTAGGTTAAAGATGAATGCATACTTAAACTTTTTTAATTATTGCGAGTTTTATGGGAATCTCATAAAAACATTTTTATATCATAAAAAGATTGCTATTCCTATGGTTGATAAAGAACAGGTTGTAGAAGTTTTAAAGAAAGTGTACGATCCGGAAATACAATATGACATTTACAGCCTTGGGCTTGTCTATGATGTTGGCATTGAAGGAAACAAAGTAAAGATTCTAATGACCCTGACTTCTCCAATGTGTCCCTATGGCCCGCAGCTTATGGACGATGTCCGAAGGCAGGTTTCTGCAATTGACGGTGTGGGGGAAGTCGAGCTGGAGCTTACATTCAGCCCTGCATGGAACCCTGACAAGATGACAGAAGAGGCGAAGATTGCCCTGGGGATCTGAAATGTGAAATGATTAGTATTATATATGCGAAGCCCTTAATTTAACCAATGGTATTCAAAATTGTCATTACTGTCCTTGCAATTCTAGGCTTAGTCTTTGTTGTCGGGCCTTTTTTTAATTATGCTGTTTTTGATTCCCAATGCGAAACCACCGGGTGCTCCGGACAAATCTGCTCTTCTAAAAAACTTATTTCCAGAGGCATTTACACGACATGCGAGTATAATGCGGAATACGGCTGCAACAAAGACTGCGAAGTCAGAAATTTTAATTGTAATTTTGATGAAGAATTAAAGGGTTCTTGCTTGAAATGCGTGCAGGACTGCAAAGTAAAATACAGCCTCAATAAAGCTGTTGCCCAAGCGATGGAAGCTTGCCTGTATTCTTGTTATGATATACCTGTGCCTACAAATCCTGCTGTATAATGGGCCCAAAGAGAATTGAACTCCTGCCCCAACCCTGTGAAGGTTGTATCCTAGCCACTAGACCATGGGCCCGAAAATAAAGGAATAATAACCATTGTTTTTAAAGATTTGTGGAAAACAAAATTGATTTTATAATCCGTCCCTTCGGGACAGAAGTTTTGTGCGCCTCGGACAATCCGCTGTTGAGCAATTAACCATTTTGTGTTCCTCCTCGGCGCAGATTTATTGACTTAAACATTAACAAGCGGATTACTTCAATCATGCCTGCTTTCAGAAGTCGCTCTCTTTATTGTTTTGAAATTTTTTCGTTTATTGAGTTATTTTTATTGAAATAAAGATTATTGTAAAAGATATTAAACCCCAATCTTTATCCTTTAGAAATCTTGTCTTTTATTTCATTGGCATATCTATGAGCCACATGCAAAGGCTCCGGAAGCTTGTGGGGAAACCTCATGCAGTTCTTAACAATCTCAACACTTGTCTTGAGGCTGATCTTGTGCCCCGGGCTGATGTAAAGCGGCTTTGCGTGTTCCCTTGTAACAACCAATTCTGCCATTTCCTCTTTTTCAACATAAACTTTACCTCCTTTAACTTCTCCAACAAGAAGCTGTTTTGCAATCCCGATTGAAGCCAGCTCCAGCAATATGCCTAAATGAGATGCCAAGCCGCATCTTCTAGGATGGAGTACGCCGTTGCCGTCAAATATCAATACATCTGGCTTGACTGCCAGCTTTGCATACGCTTCTGATATTGCAGGCCCTTCCCTGTAAGCAAGAAACCCGGCCAGGTACGGGATTTTTGCCTTTGAAACTGCAAAAACTTTTTCTTTTACTTCCATTGTTTTGTAATCGCAAACCGCAATTGCAGATATTACCTTATCTTCGTGGTATGTGCAGTCTGCCCCCCCAATCATCTCCAGCTTATCGAAGGAATCCTTTTCAACAATTTTTTTAGCCAGCTTCAGCTGCTCCTCTTTTAGCTTGTTTACATCAAACATAACAAAAAGGAGAGAAAATGCTTATTTAAAAGTTATTATGCCGGAAAAGTATAAGTATAGCGCAGTTCCAATCAGGATAGCCAGGACAATCCAAAACCAAAAGGATGATTTCTTTTCTGCAGACTGTGCATTTTTGGCACTTGATTTAGTGTCGACAGCTGTTTTATCCTGAAGCTTTTTAGACTCTGCTTCTTTGGCTTCTAACGCTTCGTCTCTTTTATTGTAGTATTCCACTTCCTTCAGGGCTTTGATGGTGTCTTTTCTGCTGATTCCTTTTTTTGAAAAATCTGCCTCTATATCATTCAAAGAATGACCTCGCTTTGACTCATGCATTCCTAATTTGACAAGGTCTTTATGGGACAGCTCAGTTTTCATTTTACTTCATTATGCCAGTAAGATAAAGAAAGATTATCCCGCTTAAAATCAGCAAAAACAGGAGCGGGATGCTTATCAGGTCTTTTCTCATGCTTTCAGCTTCCTGATGTATTTTATGCTCAAATGCAGTTATCTCATGCAGGGCTTTCAGCGCTTCATTTTGCTTCATTCCCCTTTTTTGAAAGTAATTTTCAATTTGGGACAATGACAGGCCCTTTTCAAATGCGTGCTTTCCCCAGCCTATAAGATGTTCTTTAGTCATACCCTATGATCACCTCTTTTTAATAGGGTTTGGCCCCCGTATACGTTTATACGTGGGGGTGGTTTGAGAAGAAATCGTTTTCGGGGGGCCAAATTGAAGAGCGTTAGTTAATTTCTTTTTTCATACCTCTTTTGATTTTCTTTATCTCACAAGCGATCTTGGCGGCTTGCGCATCTCTCTTATCCACATCAGGCCAATGTGCTGCAAATCCTTGTTTAACTTGTCGCTTATCCTGTATGTTTTCTTGTAAAGATCATAATCAATGATTCCCATGCTTTTCATGGGGGTCAATATCCTGTCGTAAAACTGCCTTTTGTTGTAGCTTACCTTGACTTTCTTGCCCTTGTACGGAGGTTCCTCTATCAAATCT
>CAZFEZ010000003.1:23052-26399 GCA_964518225.1 uncultured Methanosarcinales archaeon
AGCAACAATTATCTGCTGCTTTGTCGCAAAAACAACCTCATATATGTCCTCAGGTAGGTTAAACCTGTCGAACAAAATAACCATTTAAAGCGTAAATCATTACAAGTATATAAATATTTCGATTTTAGATACTAGTATAGAGAAAAGTATATTGATTATTTTTATGATTTAAGCAAGACCGATTACAATAACTTAAAAGCGGTGATTCCAATAAAGTTTATAAATGTACATTGAGTACCTAGTTGAATGGGTGAGGTAATCCCTTACAAAGGACGGAATTTAGAAAGAATAACACCACATGAGTTAGTGAAGCCTGAGGACTTAAAACTCCGTTTACCTCGCTTTTATTTGGCAGGGAATGTTTATGTAGGTGAATTTAATCAGGCAGGATTTGTAATTGTTGATACCCAGCCTCCTTTAAAACCTTACTGGGTTGGCTCTGACATATTGTAAGGGCATACACCAGAAGAAGTGCAGCTTATGATAGACACACATCAAATAAAAGATGAGGAAAGATATTTCTTTGATGCTACCGATGGGATGGCGGCTTTAAGGTTTTTCGTCATACCTGAAAAATTGCGGAAAATTTTCGAAAAAGATGAATATTTAGGCATGCCAATGATTAGAAAAATATGTGAAAACGGCTTAGTTCCAAAGGAATTCCATGAGTTAGAAGTATTTCCTGAAGAGCGTGATATGATTGGTAGGTACGCTTCTTCGAGAATAGAATTAGCAAAAGAATTGGGTGATGTAGTAAACTTTACATTGCGTCCATTAAAAGAAAGAATAAAAACAGATTACCGGTATTTTCCATATGTAACCCATTTTCCAACTCAAGCTTATAGTATTGTTACAACAACGCTCGAATCTGCTGTTCAAGAAGCTATTGCAAGGTTTGACAAATTTGGTAAAAATTTTAGATTATCTGAAGAACACCAAGGATTAAAAACAAATCCATTGCTGACTACAAAACAGGAAGAATAGCAGTAATAATTTAATTCATTTTAATCTACTTCCCAAAAAACTCTTTCAAAGCGCCCCCATAATCCATACTAACTTCTATATCCCATTCTTCCGGAAAGCACTGGTAATAGCTCTGCCAGGCGTATCTCTCGTCAAGAAATATGATTGCGCCTTTGTCGGTTTCTGAGCGTATGCATCTGCCGGCATTCTGGAGGCATTTTGTGATAGCCGGCAAGACGTATCCGTACTCAAACCCCTTGCTGAATTTGTCGTCATAATACTCTATGAGCAGCTTTGCTTCAACATCGGGCTTGCTTAAAGGCAAGCCGACAATGATGACTGCCTTCAAGATGCCGGGCATGTCTATGCCTTCTCCAAAAGAGCCTGTGGATGTGCCCAGCAAGACTGCGCCTTTGTCTTTATAATTCCTGAAAGCAGCCAAAAGCTCCTCCTTGTCCTTTTTTGAATGGCCCTGCTTTTCCATGAATATCGGCTTTTGCGATTTTTGCTCGAAATGCTCGTTGACATGAAGCATCAGGTCATAACTTGGGAAGAAAACAGCAGCATTTCCATTAACCATATTGATAATATTGGCGCAAATATCCGCAATTTCTACAAATTGCCTATGGTTTCTTTCACTGAATTTTGTTGTGGTTCTCGGGATTATCAAGTTGAGCCTGTTTTTCTTCGGGAAAGGGCTTAGGTATTCCTTTTCAATAACTTCGCTAAAGCCCAGAATATCCTTATACATTGCAGTAGGAGTCAAAGTGCCTGACATAAAAATGGCGGAGTAAGTGCTCCCAATAATTTGTTTGGTTGCTAATGAAGGGTCGAGGCATCTGTATGCCAGGCTAACCTTGAGTTTTTTATCAATTTCTTTTGTCAAAATTCTTCCATAGCCAATGTCTGAGCCAAGCCATGACTCAAGAAACTTTGCAATGCCAAGCACGTAGCTCATTTTTTGCTTGTCTCTTATGTCCTGCCCAATGAACAAAAGCTCTGCCAGAATATCGTCGTAAGGCTTATGCCGGCCGATTAAATCAAAAAAGCCGGTTTTAGTTACAGTTCCCTCGGTTTCTATGCCTTCTCCAAGCTCAAAAATTGCATTCTCTACAATTTCAAGGTTTTTAACTGCTTCTTTATGCCCATGCTTCATTGCTTCCTTCTTTGCATTCTCAATCACCAGGCTTGATGTTTTTTGGGTCAGAAGCTCCCTTATCCTTGACGGCAGGTTATGGGCTTCGTCAACAACAAGAATGATATTTTCAAGACCTTTCTTAATCTTAAAGAGGAAAGAGTCCCTTATCGCAGGGTTGAAGATGTAATAGTAATCTGCTATTATGACTTTGGCTTTGTCGGCAACCAGTGCTGAAAGCTCATAAGGGCATAGTTTTTTTGATTTACCTTTCCCAATAAACTCATGGACATTGCACGGGCTTATGAGCTTAAGCTCTTCGATTGCTTGGGCAGCATCTATCGTGGGCTGCAGATTGGGCTTTCTTGTCTTAACATAAAACTCGCATTTGCTTTCATCCCTTAATGACCTGCAGTATTCATGAAATGAGGCGTTTGGCATTGAGTCAACGCCGTTTTGAAGGCACATCCCCCTCTTGCCTATTATGTCAGCGCACTCAAAGGTAATGTTGAATTTCTGCTTTATATGCTGCAGTGTGTCAACCACAACCTTGTGCTGGGTCTGCCTTGAGGTCAGGAAGAAGATTGTCAGGTTGTTTTTTATCGCAAATGACAAAGCGGGAGCCAAAACAGATATGGTTTTGCCAATCCCGGTTGGAGCGTGCATTATGATGTGCTTTTTGCCCTTAATCACGTTATAAACGTCAGAAATCATATTGCTTTGCACGTCTCTTATTTTTGAGTAAGGGAAATAGATTTCCTTTTGAAGCTCTTCGGTAAGCATATTGAAGAGGATTATTTTATTGTTTATAATGTTAATCAATCTGCCTTCGGCGAATTCTTGTTGTATTGATTATTTTAATTATTCAGTCCGTTCGCGTGGCATGCGAGGTGAGCTCGGCGAACCTCGCTCACCATGTCACTGCTCACATTATTTTGGCGCCTCGACATTCTGCTGTGGAAGTTGCTTGTCTTGTGCTCCTTCTCGGCGCCTATGTATTTACCACTCCCTAAAACTCAACAAAAAGGAAAGATTTAAATAAAATAAGTTAAAAGGTTTGAAGTTATTAAAAGGTGAAATGAATGGGATTTTATATAAAGAAATGGAGTACAATATTAAAAGGACCTGGTGCAACAAAATTTAAAGAAAGATGGGAAGTAAGGCGTGTAGAAAAATTCGGTGGTCAGGTTACAAGATTTCTCTTTAAGGATGCACCTAGGCTAATTCAGAAAGAACATAGAATTACAGA
>CAZFEZ010000004.1:0-12107 GCA_964518225.1 uncultured Methanosarcinales archaeon
AAACCTTTGTTTTTTGCACAAGTTTCTTAGGTAATGTTATGTTTATTCTTTGCACTTCAGACATAATACACATCCAATACACACTAATATTTAAACCTTTCTACTTCAAAACCTGTTCTGTTCTTCTGAATTCTACATTCAATTTTTTTAATATCTCCACAATCCTTTGCTTTTCTGTCCCGAGTCCTTTCCAGTCCAATAAGATAAAATCAACTTTCTCTGCTGTTTTCCGGATTGCTTCTTGAATTAATTCCTCATCCAGATTTTCCAGCATGTGCTTAGGGCATATATGGGAGACTGCAATATCCGTCCTTAGCATGATTTTATTGAAATTGGTGCAGTAATGCCGGCCGCCGATTCCAAAAGCTATTTTATATTTATTGTTCTGGTTTTTTAATGAATCAATTATTGTTTTTGCTATAATCTTTCCATTTTCTTTGCCATTCCATTCCTTTTCAGTGCTTCCAATCTCTATGAAAATAGAAGGCCTTTCAGTGCAAGGGCCGTGATGTGTTGCTTCCAAAGTAATCACAAAATCAGAATTTTTTGAATTGTTGTTCATTTCAATAAACAAATTCTTCAATAGAGTAGCTGAAGAAAGACAAAGAGTTTTTTCCCTGCCCCCAAAATCAGCTTTGTGCCAGTTTCCTATAGGGTGAACAGTAAAGCTCGGCATGTTTTCCCTTGAGCGATGCTTTGAAGCAAAAACAAGAATATCTGCACCGATACTCCTGTCAATATTCTCCGAAAAAATCAGATCATTGTTTGCCAGATATAGCCTTATATTTATATTTTTGATTTCATCGCATTGAAATATGTCATTATTACCGAATCTCTCATTAACTTTTTCAAAATCAAACAATTCAATCAGATTGTTCCTGATGTTGACTCCTGCCGGGTCTTGGGAAGAAGCAATGATTGCTATGTTCATGTAACTTAAGATTGCGGGGCAATTTAAAAAGATTGTTGGGAAAACCTTAAATACGATTGGTTAGAATATGGCTGCAATGGGCTGGAGACAAGTCTGGATTTTAATTGTGATTTTGGTAATCTTGATAATTCTGTTTGTATTTGTCCAGCCTTTGGTTTCCGAATCCAGCGGCTTTTTTGAGAATTTGTATAAGGTTAAGTGAAGAGAGTGCTTGATCTCTGAGATTCGGTTAACTTGATTAAGGAGAAAGCGACAATGCCATTCTCAAGGCATTGTCGCATTGCTGGACTTTTACGACGAGAAAAGTGGTGTTTTTGAATGATAAGTGGTACCATATTCACGATTGGATTAAGAATAGGCTGGATGATATGCTGCCTTTTTGGGCGGCTATTGCTTCCCAATATTATCAATAGCGTTACCAATTTTTTCAAAAACGCCAGAACGCCACAACAAAAAAATGAAAACAGCAACACAAATAATGATGAATATTCCAACTAATAAAAATACAATATAAACATAGTAAAACAAAAACAAAGAATAAACCTATTTTATAATTTCGTACTGCTTGACAATAATCCAAGTGAATATCAGCAGTATTATCGCCCCAGCAATCATCCACGACAGTCCAAGAGGTATTGTGGTAGTGTACATCAAATAAAGCCCGTATGCCATTATGCCGAATCCAAGCCACAGGAACTTATCCAAGACTATCTTCATGATTTCAAATTCCTGCTGCTCTGAAAGACGTCGTTTCATGTCTAGCCTCTCACGACAATGAAGAAGTCTTTTTGAGCGTAAACATTTTCACCAGGTGGTAAAAGATCGTCTGTAATTTCAAATGTTAGAAAGTACGAACCGGAAGGAACAGTTGTTGGTACACTTAACCTTATGTTTCTTACGTCTGAATCAGCTGGGGATAAGGTATATGTCTGAGTTGTTGCATATTGAAACCAAGTTGGAGTGTCAATGCTAAATGGTGCCCCATCGGGACCGGATATTGGAATAAACTTAATTTTGTAATCCAATGGTTCATTTTTTTTATTCCTTACACCGACAGTTAGAATTTGTGAGCCTCCTTTATCTATTACTACCTCAGTTTTAGGGAAGGAAACTTTTTTATCTCCCGTAATCAAATCATCCAGAATTCTTTGCTTTACGGTGTCTGTGACATCTTCGGTTGTTCCTTGGATGTTCTTGAACATGCCCCTTATGAACCCTAATCCTAGGCCGAGAAGAGTCATCGCTAGAACAACAATAACAATAGCCTGTATTGAAATTTCTAAAGAAGCTCTCTTATTAAACGACATCCATTCACCTCTTTTTCCCGGAACTAAATCTATACTTTCTAATTTATAGGCTCATTTATAAATCTTTCGAAAATGAAAATTGTATTTTTCGCAACCTTTAAAAATCGGATACAAATCCTGTATGCCATGGCGAGGATAAGAAAATTTGTAGCTTACAGAAGGCTGGAAAGGCCATACACAAGGACATCAAAATTCAAGGCAAAATCCTACATTAAGATGACCCCTAACGTTAAGGTGGTCAGGTTTGAGACAGGCGACGCGACCAAGGTGTTCAAATATACATTGAATCTTTTGTCAAAGTCCAGCCTTCAGATAAGGGATAACTCGCTGGAAAGCGCAAGGCAGACATCCAACAAGCTGCTTGAATCCCATCTTGGGCTGAACGGATTCCACCTGAAAATCAAGGTTTATCCTTTTCATGTGCTGAGGGAGCATGCGCTTGCATCAGGGGCCGGCGCTGACAGATTCAGTTCGGGAATGGCGCACTCATTCGGCAAGCCGATAGGCGTTGCTGCAAGAGTGAACAAAGGGCAGACCATATTCCAGGTAAGCGTTGACAAGCAAAATCTTGCATTGGCAAAGCAGGCCCTTGAAAGGGCTTCAAAAAAGCTTCCATGCCCGTGCACTATAGAGATCGTTGAAAGAAAGTAATGGAAAACTATAAATAGTTCTTTAGTTCTGCATTGTATATGGTTCTCGAATTACTTGATAACTTTACAACAAATAAGTATGCCCAATCTTTTATCATTCTCCTGGTTTTTTATGCAATATCCCAGCTATTTGTTTTTGTATCTGAAAAAATAATTCTAAGGCTCACTAAGAAGACAAAAACTGAAATAGACGACCTGATAGTTGCCAAAATAAACAAGCCTCTGTCGCTTATACTGCTGCTTATGGGATTAAGGCTTGCGATAATTCCGCACAAGCTGTCTGCCTTTCTTCTTGGGATAATCGAGCACTCAATTTCAACCTTGATTATTGCGCTTGTTACATACATTGTGATTGTTATTTCCAACATACTGATTGTCAACTGGGGCGAGAAATTTGCCTCAAAAACCAAGTCAAAAATTGATGACGAGGTTGTGCGGCTGTTTCAAAAGTTTTCAAGAATAACTATCAGCTTCATAGGCCTGATTCTTGTCCTTAACGTCTGGGGCGTGGAAATCGGGCCTTTGCTTGCGAGCCTTGGGATTGCAGGAATTGCAGTTGCGTTTGCGCTGCAAAGCACTCTCGGCAACATCTTTGGGGGCATCTCGCTAATTGTGGACAGGAGCATAACAGTTGACGATTTCATAAGGCTGGACGACGGCACAGAAGGCTTTGTCACTGACATAGGCCTTAGGAGCACGAAGATAAAAAGCAGGGACGGCGACCTTGCAATACTGCCAAACGGCAAGCTGGCAGACTCAAAAATCTACAACTACCACAAGCCGCTGCCGACAACAAGAGTTACTGTTGATTTTGGAGTTAAGTATGGCTCTGACATCGGGAAAGTCAAAAGGATTGTCATGGGAGAGCTGAAGAAAATCAAGGATTCGCTGAAGAATCCTGGGCCGACAGTAATTTTTTATGAGTTTGGCGATTATTCCCTGAAATTTAAGGTTTATTTCTGGGTAATCTCAATAGAGAAAAAGCTAGAGGCAAAGGAAGCTGCCGTAACTGCAATCTATCACGCGCTGAACAGAAACAAGATAGGCATTCCATTCCCGACGAGGACCATTTACCTCAAAGAGGAAAAATAATCATTCTTTAAGTATTTCTGCGATTTCCATGTAAGTTTCAGGATACTCTTCAATGTCAAGAATTTCAGTGTGCAGTGCAGTTCCAAACATACTGCTGCAGTTTCCGTTGACAAAATACAGCTTAGCGTTTTCCAGCTTTGCATTTTCCACCGAAACAACCCCATCGCCATCTCCAATCTTCATCTGGCAGCCCCTGCCGATAATAGCATAGAGCCTGGCTTTATCAGGCTGTTTTGAAGGGTCGTTCAGCTTATTGATGAAGAGGCTGTTTTCATGCATGTCCTGGCATTCCCTGTTTTCTCCGACTAGGCTGCAATAATCGCTTATCGAGCTGGAAATTCCCTGGTTTGGCGTTGCTATCACAACAAGCTTGTCAACACTTTGGCCGCCAAAAATCTGGATATACCTTCTTGCCACCAACCCCCCCATTGAATGGGCGATTATGTTGACTTTTGGCTTGTTTGTCCTTTCCTTTACCATCTCAACCAAATCCTTTAGGCGCAAAGCATAAGTGTCTATATTCTCGCTTTTTGTCGGTATGACTATATACTTGTCATCCTTCCTGAAAGCGTCATAGTAGTAACTGGCCTTAACTGTCACAGGCTTGCCTGACAATCCCCAGACACCGGCTTGCAGCGGCTCATTTTTTGAATAAAGTGAGATTATGCCTGCATTCAGGTATCCGTCTTCCTGAAGCCTGGCCTGGAGCTTGTTGAAAGAGTCCAATGAGAATTCAGGAGAATTGTCCTTTGCGAAAGAATGCCCGTGCAGGAGTATCACCGGAAAGGTCTTTGGGTCATTTCTGCATGAATCGTCCCTGCAGCACGACCTGCAGCTGTTAAAAACACAGCAAATCGGCGGATTGTCTGACAAATTGGATTCTACCCTTGAAATTATGCTGTAGTTTATTTCAGCGCTGACAGTGTCAAAACTTAAGTTTTTGATTTCCCTAGTGCTGTTGAGCCTTGAGCATTCATTTATTAATGGCAGTACCTCCTCAGAAATATTTATTTTTGACAATAAGTATAATGGCATGTTTATTGACTGGTTGTAGCTCAGCTCCTGCAGCTCTGTTAGATTTTTAGGCAAGAAGGTATATGCAATGCTGGTTGCATCAATATCATACTCCAATTTTATTTTTTCAAATGATAAAAAGTAGGAGTTGTTGACTTTTCTCAGTTCATTGACCTTAAAGATGTCTGCCAGAATTCGGAACTCACTTCCTAGGGGGAAGCTTATGTTGTTATTTTCAATTTCCATTAATGCCCCGCTCCTTGCATTTGCATATCTCTGGCCCAAGCCAGCCAACAGTTCGCATTCCTGCCTGAAAAAAGAGGCATTCGGATATTCTTCAATGAAATTCTGCGTATTCATAATCTCGTTTACGATGGACATGTTGCCGGAGCAATCCTGCCTTAAGCTGCACAAAAAGCGATTCCAGTGCCCTAGGTTATATCCAAAATTAAAAAATAATGATGCCATGGGAATTCTGGATCTGTTGATTATTGAGAGCTGCTGTTTTGTAATGTTCTCCAGTCCTTCAAAAACAATGCCGTAGTCTTCAAACCTGTTGCTTGTTATGGAATATGCCAGCTCATAGAATTTGTTTTTATTTAAATCAAGGCTGTGGAGCATCTCATTGTCGTTCAAAATACCTCCTAATGTGCTTAGCTCATTGAAGGTTGTGTAAACTGAGCCTGAATCTGCTAAAAGGCTGTTGTGCAATTTCAAGGAATTGTTTATCTCTTTATCCAATTCGTGCATCGATTCCCTTATGCCGTACAATGTTTCAAAAAAGCTGGAATTAAACAGCTGGTTTAGCTTTGCGTAATCCTCCGTAGACCACAGGCTTCTTAAGTTTTCTATGGATACCCTTGTCTTGTCATAAACATCATCAATCTCAATTTTATGCTTTGTTAAATTTTTCAGGTTGACGCTGAACCCAAGCTTGAAGTATCTCTGGTTTACTTGCTGGTGCAGAATGTCGACGTCACTTAAAAGCTCCAATAATCTTGTGACATTCTGCTTTAGTGTATCCTTTAGCTCTTTTTCTGTTCCAGTCAGATCATAGTTCACAGCAACGAATGACGACCTGAATTTTTCAGGGCTTTTTGTAAGGCACAGCAATGAGCGTATGCTGTGGCATGTTGCCTCAAAGCTGTAGATGTCCTGCCCTGATCCCAGCCTCTTGACTCCCAATTCATAGCTTTTTATGAAATGCTCGTTTCTTTCAATTTCAAAATTGCCTTTGTCAATGGTCCCATTCCCACTCAAGTCATTAAAAGAGTAGGAGCATGATGATTTGCAATACGCAAAATTATCAGTATAAACATCAAATTCAGCTTTTTTTGCTTCACCATACCTTATGTCAATTGATATTTGATGAGGCGTCAAATAAAGAAGCAATTCATTTCCCAGCAGGAAATTTATTTTCTGGTTAAAGAAAACTATTAAGTATATGAACAATAAGGTGGCTATCAAAATAATTAGAAATTCATATTTCTTCCAAACTGATTCTTGTTCTGGCACAATTAATTAATATCTGTGTACATTAAATAGTTTTCGGGTAAACCGCGGGAATGCAGTTTCTATTTTTTCTATATTGTAAATAAACAACTTCCATCTTATTTTACGTATATAGAACCGAAATCTTTATATATATGTTCTTACTATTTTAAGGTATTAATATACATTTTTGTATACTGATATAGAAAATAACGTAAATAAACGTTGGGAAGTAGAAGCAGTTATCTATCCCTCAAAAGAGAGCGTGTTATAATTGGCAACAGAACTCATCAGCTTAGGAATACTTTTCTTGTGCGCCATCATAGGTGGTATCATAGCAAACAGGTTCAAGCAGCCAGCTGTTTTCGGATTATTGCTGGTGGGCGCTATCATAGGGCCAAGCTCACTAAACCTTGTTCAGGATGGGGATATGATAAGGATGATGGCTGATTTCGGAGCAATCCTCATACTTTTCATTGTAGGGCTTGAGTTTGATGTTTCAAAATTGATAAAGCTTGGAGCAAGATCCATACTTATCGGGCTTTTGAAATTTTCAATAGTCTTGTTTTTGGGCTACGAAACTACCCTGATTTTAGGATTCAGCACAAAGGTTGCATTGTTCATCGGAGTGATACTCTCTTTCAGCAGCACTGTTGTTGTTGTAAAGGTTCTTGAGCAAAAAGAAATGTTCAGCAGGAAGGAAGTCCCATTGCTTGTTGCGGTGCTCATAATAGAGGACATAATTGCAGTGCTGGCTTTGACTTTTTTTTCGGGCGTTAAGAATTCGAGTATCGGGATAGTGTCGACTTTTGAGAATATACTCTTTTCAATTGCTATACTGGTATTTGCCTATTTCGTAGTCATGAAGATACTGAAGTACGCTATTAATTTAATACTGAAGAACAACAGCGAAGAATCTGTATTGACGTTCCTTTCATTGGGTATAGGGGCGTTGTTCAGCTACTTTGCTTCATCACTCGGACTGACCCCTTCTGCAGGAGCGTTTTTAGCCGGCAGCTTGATTGCTTCAATGCCTAATGCAAAAGAATACGGAAAGGCAATCCACCCGTATGCCCTGATATTCACATCAATCTTTTTCATATCTATGGGCACAATGATAAATTTTAAAGCGATTGAGTCGGAAATTGCACTTATATCTGTATTGGTGCTGGCCATAGTAATCTCACGATTCATAGCCATTGGATTTTTGACATTCCTGCTTGCCAATTTCAAGGACGAGCAGCCGTTTTTTTCAAGCATCGCTATGATGTCAATCGGCGAATTTTCATTGCTTGTTGCAAAAGAAAGCGAGAAGTTCGCGCTTGGAATAGACCTTGTCACAATAACTGCAGCAATAATATTTATCAGCGCAATACTCATGTCAATAGGAATAAACTACAGCAACAGTATACACACTGCCATCAATCCAAGGATGCCTATTAAAGCAAGCCTGAAACTTGAGAGAATATCAAACTACTTGAGGACATTTTTTGACCAGATGGAAATAGAGAATTTTTTCACAAAAAAACTGAGGGCAGAATCAAAGACGGCATTTATGCTGGGAATACTGGCGCTATTTGCGTTTTTTATTTTGAGGAGGGTATCTATCCAGATTGAGCATAGCTACAGTTCCGTGCTCCTGTACGTGTTTTATGCTGCAAGCGCTGTGCTTATGGTATACCTGATAAGCATTGTTTACAAGAGACTAAGAATAATAAACAATACTTTGGCAGTAATACTGACCAATGTCGACAGCTCGAAAAACCTGAAGAAATGCGCCAGAATACTTAATAGCATGTCCATTGCCCTGCTATTATTTTTTTCTGCAATGCTTTTCCCTTTTGCAGTGTTTGCGCTGAACCTGAACCAATGGTCAAATGCAATACCCTTTGTGCTTTTAATATTGGCACTGTACTATATAAAGAATCTGACAGTCCTTATTGACGGTAATGCAAGATACGCGCCAGGCTATAAGGTGAATTCTTATGCTGCCAGATCCTAGCAGGGAAACTTAGTTTTGACTTTCGGAATCCCAAAACTATTTAAACAAACCTCCTTTCTCTATATTAATTCTATTTTAAGTTTGGAGGCAAATATGGCGAGCTTTAAACTATGCATTTCAGACCCGTCCAGCGGGAGAACATTCCAAAAGGAAGTGAAAGACAGCATGGCGAGGCCTTTTATCGGCCTGAATATAGGCGATCCTGTAAAAGGAGACTCTATAGAGATGGGCGGCTACGAATTCCAGATAACAGGCGGCTCAGATTATTGCGGCTTTCCGATGAGAAGAGGAATCTTGGGTGCAAGAAAAAAAATAGCGCTTTACGGCGGGGTCGGATTTAAAGGAGATGCGAGAGGCATCAAGCGAAGAAAAACTGTCTGCGGCCACAAAATACATGAAAAAATTTCTCAGGTTAACCTGAAAGTCACTAAGCAAGGCGCCAAAAAGCTGGCTGAAATATTTGGGGTTCCTGAAACAAAAGAAGAAAAGAAGGAAGAAAAAGGTGAGGCAAAGGAACACAAAAAAGTAGAAGTTAAAGACGACAAATCTGAAGTCAAGCACGAGAAGCCGGCAAAAGAGCACAAGGAAGAAAAGAGGGAATAATATAAGTATTATCAATCTTTGCCGAAGGCAGATTAAAACTTAAATAATCTATTACAACAAATTCAATTAAAACATGGCTAGAAAGAAGAAAGATGAGCAGCAAGAAGAATTGCCGGAGCAGCCTGTGCTTAATATTGGCATGGTCGGCCATGTTGACCACGGAAAGACAACCTTACTAGAGCGCTTAAGCGGCAAGTGGACAGACACTCATTCTGAGGAATTGAAGCGCGGCATTACAATAAGATTGGGATATGCGGATGTTGTATTCAGGAAATGCGATGAATGCAAAGGCCCGAAAGCTTACACGACAAAAGAGATTTGCCCTGTTTGCAGCTCAAACACAGCTGCCCTGAGGAAAGTCAGCTTTGTTGATGCGCCGGGGCACGAGTCTTTGATGGCGACAATGCTCAGCGGCGCAACCATAATGGACGGAGCCCTGCTTTTGGTTGCTGCCAGCGAGGAATGCCCTCAGCCTCAGACAAGAGAACACCTCATGGCGCTTCAGATAGTCGGAGTGAAGAATGTCCTTGTTGTCCAGAACAAGATAGATTTAGTTAGCGAAGAGCAGGCGCTGAAAAATCATGGGCAGATAAAGGAATTCCTCAAAGGAAGCGAGTACGAGAATTCTCCCATAATCCCGATTTCCGCCCAGCACAGAGTAGGGCTGAATTTCCTGATTCAAGCAATTGAGGAGAACATTCCAACTCCAGTTAGGGACAAGGATAAGGATCCCATAATGCTGGTTGCAAGGAGCTTTGACATAAACAAGCCTGGAATTGCTCCGGATAAGCTTGTTGGAGGGGTGCTTGGAGGAAGCCTGAAACAAGGAATATTGAAAGTTAATGATTCAGTTGAAATAAGGCCGGGAAGGACAGTTATCGAAAAAAACCAGCAGCTGTGGAAGCCAATTTCAACAAAAATATTAAGCCTAAACTCAGGCGGCTCTGATCTTGAGTCAGTTTCTCCTGGAGGTTCAATAGGGGTTTTAACTTCTTTGGATCCATCCATAGTCAAGTCAGACCAGCTGACAGGCTCTTTAGTCGGATTGCCCGGGAAACTGCCAAAAGTCTGGAATGATTTCATGCTGGATGTCCACCTGCTGGAGAGGGTTGTCGGCACAAAAGAAGGGCTTAGCGTCGAGCCGATAAAAATGTCCGAGCCGCTGATGCTTAACGTTAACTCGGCCGCAACCGTCGGATTTGTGATCGAGCTGAGGAAGAACAAAATAAAATGCAGGCTGAAACTGCCTGTATGCGCGGACCCCGGATCAAGAGTTACAATCTCCAGAAGAATTGGGAACAGGTTTAGGCTGATTGGTTACGGGGAAATTGCGGAGAAGTGAGTCTACCAATCATAGACTATTCCTAATTTTTTATTATCTCTAAACAAGTCCTTTCATACTTCATGTCGCAGCACAGAGTAAAATCTTTAAATACCCTTCTTCTTCCTCTTATTCTATGAGGGGGATGGTCATATTTTTGTTAGTAGTTATAATGGTGTCGTCATTGAGTTTTATAGTTTTAAGTATAAACAATGACAGAATCCAAAATAATGAATCAGATAAAATCCTTGAATTCAGCACGTTCACCTCTGCCGTTTGTGAAGCCAAGGAAGAAGTCATTCACTGCAAAGACGAGGTTTTTGTGAACTGCAATGGAAATGTTTCAAAAGCAGTTGATGTTGCTGAATGCAATGGGATAATGCTTGATGTCCCTAAAGTGACTGGAAGCGCTGTTTTTGACAGGGATTGGGAGGATCCGAGGAAATGATTTACTCGCCCTCAAACTGCACCAAAGAAAATAATTTATGACCTTTTGCCTCTATCTTTTCTCTTCCCTTCAAATCAGGCAGTTCTATTATGACAGCGCATTCCACAACATTTCCCCCAAGCTTTTCTATAAGATTAACTGCTGCAATCAAGGTGCCTGCAGTAGCAATCAGGTCGTCAACTAACAGAATCTTAGAGCCTTTTTTGATGGCGTCAACATGAATTTCTACTGCTGCTCGCCCATATTCCAGCTCATAATGCTCATTTTCCGTCTTAGCAGGAAGCTTCCCTTCTTTTCTTATCGGAATAAATCCTTTGTGCAGCCTGTGTGCAACCGCCCCTCCGATAATAAAACCCCTGCTTTCAATTCCAGCAACTAAATCTATAGGCGCATCTTTATACCTTTCACAGAATTTGTCAATGACATAGTTGAATGCTTTTGCGTCTTTTAGAAGAGTGGTTATATCCCTAAACAGTATCCCCTGCTTTGGCCAGTTCTGGATTGTCCTTATTGATGGTTTTAGGTCCATAATTTTAAAGAAGTTAAGGTGGTATTTATAATTTTCTTAAACAATCTTTTTAAACCATACGCCCTTACCTTAGAGTAATGCTCGTCAACAACGAAAACTACAGGACCGTATGGATGCAGGATTCTTCTGTTTACCTGATAAACCAGCTGCTGCTTCCGCATAAGTTTGAGATATATGAATCAAAAAATTATATTGAAACAGCTAATGCAATAAAATCAATGATTGTCAGGGGAGCGCCTGCAATCGGAGCGACCGGGGCGTTTGGCATGGCGCAGGCTGCTGTGGAATTTACAGGAAAAGACTTTGAAAATTTCAAGATTCATCTGAGAAAAGCAGAGCAACTTCTGATGTCCGCAAGGCCGACTGCAAATGACCTATCCTTCGGAATTGATTTTGTAATGAAAAAGACGCTTGATAATTTTGACGCTGATATCGCAAAAAAATATGCAGTCAGGGCGGCTAATGAATATGCTGACTGGAATGCCGGGCTGTGTAAAAATATCGGAGAGCATGGCAGCAAACTAATAAGTGAAAACCACAACATACTTACGCATTGCAATGCAGGCGCTTTGGCATGTGTGGATTTTGGTACTGCATTGTCGCCGATAAGGATGGCGCATTACAGCAAAAAAAATATTTTTGTTTATGTTGACGAAACAAGGCCCAGAAACCAGGGAGCGTCTTTGACAGCGTGGGAATTATCACAGGAAAATATAAAT
>CAZFEZ010000004.1:12182-18309 GCA_964518225.1 uncultured Methanosarcinales archaeon
GAAAAGGCAGTGCTTGCAAAAGAGAACAACATCCCTTTTTACGTGGCAGCTCCACTGTCAACTTTTGATGTTAATTCAAAAACTGGCAATGACATACCGATAGAGGAGAGGCATGAGGATGAAATTCTATACATGCACGGCATGGATGAAAGTGGAGAGGTTAAAAAATTCAGGATATCACCCAGGGAAAGCTCTGCAAAGAATCCCGCATTTGACGTCACGCCTGCAAAATATATAACAGGCATAATAACCGAAAAAGGCGTGATAAAGCCAAAAGAGGACGCAATCATGCAATTCTTGAAAACATAATTCAAGGCATTAAATATAAAATTCTTAGTATTTTTGGAGGATGCCTGTCAAGTAACTTCTAGCATTAGTTAGTGTCGCTATTTCGCGGTCAAATACACTTTTCTTATGGCTCTGATACTTATTTCCAATCCTTAAATTGAAAAGGATATCTGGATTCCCTATTTCAATTCTTTCATTGTCCTTGGAAATTAATGCAGGTCCGGCAATTGCCGTCTGCAAATTGCCTTTCTTGCCTAGTTTTGGACGTATAATCTCTGAAACTTGCGGAAAGTTGGGCTGCAAATAATCTGGGAATTCAAGTACAACATCTATTTTAGCTCTGTCGTACATAAAAGAAAAATCAGCACGACCTTGTCTTGATAAATCTTGAGATAATTGCCTGAACATGTACGGTTTAAGCTTCAATTCGGAGAATACTTCAGCCATGTCAAGATGGAACCACTGGGAATCCACAATGCTAACTTTTCCATTTATTCTCGATTCATCTAAGGCCAAATTTCTGCCCAGCCTTTCTGCTAGTACTTGCTCTGCATCCCTACTAATTGAAAGGATATACTTTTTTTCACCCCAGAACCACTGTTTATAATGTTTAACATCTATCATGCAATTAAAAAGTGGTGAACCAAAAACCTGCGACTCACAATCGTTGTTGTAGTATCCCTGAGATCTCAATGACTGAGCTACTTTTTTTGTTAAATCCTCGACGAATTCTTTTGGGTCCACCCCTTTATTAGAGTAATCTATTGCAAGTAAATGTAATGCGGTAGCAGTTAGACCATGTGATTGTTGTAGTCTTTGCATATACCTCCTTTCTTCAGTTCCTGCTGCAATTTCAGCGTATACCTCTAATGCCTCACAAACTTGCCCTATACTTTCGAAAATTATTCCACTTTTCCTGTCTTCAGTCTTCACATCTAAAATCTTAGAGAACTCCCTCAATCGATCAGGTGGTCTTTTAATTTGTTGATTTAAATCTTTCATTTTTGTTATCTTTTGGGCAGGATGGTAGTATTTATAAATCTTCCGTTTTTTACTACTTAAAAAGGATTACAAATATAGTATCTATGGTGAGCTATAATAAATAAGCTTTATAAATAAACATCGCTTTTTCAGCGTTACAATGGACTGGGGAATGAAGAACAGATTAGCGAGAATATTTAACCAGAAGAGCGGCAGGACTGCGATGCTTGCTGTTGACCACGGCTATTTTCAGGGCCCTACAACCGGGCTGAGAAAGCCGAGGGAAACAATAAGCCCTTTGCTGCCATTTTGCGATTCTTTGTTTGTTACAAGAGGAATTTTGAGGAACTGTATTAGCCCGGCAACAAATACTCCGATTTTTTTGAGAGTTTCCGGCGGCCCGAGCGTTTTGGGAGAATTATCAAATGAAGACATAACTACTTCTATGAAAGAAGCTCTAAGGCTGAATGCAGTTGGCGTTGGATTGTCCATTTTTGTCGGGGAAAAGAACGAGGACAGGACAATATCCAACCTTGGCAGGCTCGTAAATGAGGCAGAGGAATACGGAATGCCCGTCCTTGCAATAACTGCTGTTGGAAAAGAAATGGCAAGAGATGCAAGATACCTTGGACTGGCTAGCAGGATGGCTGCTGAAATCGGGGCACATATTGTCAAGACTTATTATTGCGCCGAGGATTTTGAGAAAGTAGTTGAAGGATGCCCTGTTCCGATTGTAATTGCCGGCGGGAAAAAAATTCCTGAAAAAGAAGCTCTGGAAATGTCGTGCAATGCCATAAGCAAAGGCGCTGCCGGAGTTGACATGGGAAGGAACATCTTCCAGTCAGAAAACCCTGCTGCAATGATACAGGCTGTTAGGGCTGTTGTGCATGAAAACTACACGGCAAATGAAGCTTTTGAATTATTTAATCAATTAAAGGAGAGGAAAGTTGTTTCTCAGGTTGTTGAATAGGAAAGTTTTTATATTGGTATGTTAAAATGTGCATCTTGTGTTATCAAACAAGAGAGGGGCGTCTTTCGGAACAATCGTAGCTGTTTTTGGTTCTATACTTATCGCATTAGGCGTTGCATGGCTCATAGCGCAGAATTGGCACCAGATTCCTGCTGCCGTCAAGATAATAATTTTACTCACTGCAACAAGTCTTGCTTATACCGCTGGAGTAATTTTTCGTGTGAGGGAATACACCGGAATTGGAAAAGCGTTGCTTGTTCTGGGCGCTTTGCTTTATACACTTAGCATTTTCCTGATAGCGCAAATATTTTTTACTAGCGCAAGTATGCAGGGAACAGCATGGCTAATTTTTTTATCGTGGATTGGTGTGCTGGTAACAGCTTTCTTGTTTGAATCTTCAGCAAGCTTGGTTGTAGCTTTGATAGAATTCTTTGTTTGGATTTGGTACCAATTTTTTGCATTCGCTACTTCTTGTTCTCGTTCAGGTTTTCGAGGACCAAATGAAGGCGGATGCTTTATTTTAGCAGGCTCATTTTTATCCATAGGTATCCTTCTTAGTCTTGCTGTTGCATTTACACTTTTCCTATACTTTAGAAATTCTGAAAAAACTAGAAGTGTATTGAATTTCTGCATAGCCCTAGCCTCTTCTACCTCTATTTTATGGCTTGCGCTAATATTGCTCAGACCTTCAACGCTTCAATCCAGTGCGTATCTTATGTTTTTAGTTTCAGCAATTGGATTTGTTGTTGCTTATTTTTTCACTTCCACATCAAGCTTATTCTTAGCATTAAGTGAATTTACTGTAGCGATAATATTCCAGTATCTTGCATTCTCATTTAGGACGGGCACAGAAATAATCAAGCCAGGGGTATTGGCGTTTTATTTGTTGGCGATAGGAATATTATTCTATGGGTTATGCCTTCTCCACAGAGTCCAAGAGCATATTTTTAGGAAAGCTTACCAGTGGTGGACTGCATTCTACTTTTTGCTCTTCACATATGTGCTAAGCTTTCAAATTGTGCTTCCATTTTTTTGGACAACAGCGGCAGTTATATCCACTCCATCTCTTATATTTTTAATAGCTTTAGGACTGGTCGCGCTTGCCGCATTCATTAGCGGAATAGTTGTATCAATAAGCCGTAATGCTGCGGCAGGTAGGGAGGTATCGGGTGTTCTTCTGGTTATAGTGCTTCTCATAATCTTAATTGCATCCACTGCCTTCACTTCCGATATTGTTGGAAGCTGCGCTGCTAAATCATGCTACGATCACAAAGACCAGACTTCGTGCAGGGATTCTCCTCAGCAATTGAACTGTGAATGGCAAATAAATTATTGCGGAATCAAGAATTGCGGGAGTTACAGAGATGAAACGTCATGTAAAACTATGGCCAACTGTGCATGGTATAAGGATGGCGGAAATGGGTATTGTTCCCAAATATCATGTTATACCTTCCAGGACCAACCATCATGCGAGCAGGCTAAATGCTCTTGGATAAACAATTACTGTATCGAAAGACAATGTTATAACTATAGGGAAAAATCTGATTGTGAGCGTGCTCCTGAGGATTTGAAATGCAAGTGGAAAGATAACCAAAATTTCTGTGATGTTCAAAAACCGTGCGAGCAGTACAATAATAATCAAATGCTTTGCTCAGAGCAAAAAGCGTGTAATTGGTACCCTTCTGACGGAGCTTTTATAGGGTCGCGCGGGCAAGTTCCATTGACTCTTCTATTGGTGTGGATAATAATCAATTTTGTGTTTATCTTGATTATATTGGCAGTGATAGGATATGGCACATGGCAAAAATTGCCAAAGATAGTTAATCTTGGAATAGTATTTTTTGCTTTGGACATAGTAACAAGGTATATCGGTTTTATTATGGATTATTGGGGTTATACAAGTTTAAGTATCATATTTATTACAGGAGGTATCTTATTATTGCTTGGCGGATGGTTTATCGAAAAATGGAGACGCAAACTAGTAATTCAAGCAAAAGGAAATCGAGAAATTGCTCAAAGAGGCACTAACCTTAGAAAATGAACCAGTATATTCGTTTAATAATCGCTTTGGCAGCTATTTTAGGAATAGCAGGAACATTTATTCTATATTTATCAGGGCCTTTGCTGACGGGCAAAACAATAGTTTTAGCAACAAGACCGGTCGATCCATTTGATTTATTCAGGGGGCAGTATATAGTAATCAACTATGAAATTAGCAGTGTCCCTGCCCTCCCTGGTTCTAAACAGGGCAATCCCATTTACGTAATTTTGAAAGAAGACGAAAACAAAATCTGGAGGTACCAAGGAGCTTCACTGACACTACCTAAAGACTCCGATTTTATCAAAGGCACCATAAACTCAATTTACGGCAGCAATATGCAAGTAGAGTATGGCATAGAACAATTCTTTTTTGAAAGGGATGCGCATATTGAAACTAGAAACATGAGGGTAGAAGTCAAGATAGATGATACAGGACAAGCAAGAATAAAACAGCTTTTAGATGAGAATTTAAAACCGATTAACATAACCTACAGAAAACCAAGCCTGACTTCTTAAGAATAATCTCAGAAATCTTTTTATTGTGCCTTTATTACCGTCTTTTTATGAAAGTCGCAGTCTACTACAACAACAAAGATGTCAGGATAGAGGAAAGGCCGATTCCTGAAATCAATGACGATGAGCTTCTCGTCAAAGTAATGGCATCCGGAATCTGCGGCACTGATGTTCTGGAGTGGTACAGGATAAAAAAAGCCCCGTTAGTGCTTGGGCATGAAATAAGCGGCATAATTGAGAAGGCTGGAAGAAATGTAAAAAATTTTAAAGTTGGGGACAGGGTGATGGTCTCGCATCATGCGCCCTGCATGAAGTGCCATTGCTGTATGCGGGGGCACCACACTGCATGCGAAACTCTCCATAAGACAAATTTCGACCCCGGAGGATTTTCTGAATATCTAAGAGTGCCGAAATTGAATGCAGAGCTTGGAACTTTCAAATTGCCTGAGACTGTTTCTTTTGACGAAGGCACATTTATAGAGCCTTTGGGAACTGTTTTAAGAGCGCAAAGGCTGGCAAATCTGAAAGAAAGCGATTCTTTGCTTGTGGTAGGGAGCGGGATTTCCGGACTGCTCCATGTTAAGGCTGCAAAAGCAAGAGGCGTAAAGAAAATCATGGCTGTTGACCTGAATGATTTCCGGCTGGATGCCGCGAAAAAGTTTGGCGCAGATTTTGTTTTTATTGGGAATGACAGCACTCCATCAGGAATAAGGGAAATTAATGAAGACAGATTAGCTGATGTTGTTATGGTTTGCACCGGGGCATTGCCGGCTGCAAAACAGGCGCTTAATTGCGTCGGCAAAGGCGGCACCATCCTGTTTTTTGCCGTCCCAAGGCCGGATGAAATCTTTGATATTCCAATAAACGACTTTTGGAGGAATGAAGTAAAAATAATGACTTCTTACGGCGCTGCCCCTAATGACTTAAAAGAATCGTTGGACTGGATCACACATAAAAAAGTTAATTTAAAAGATATGGTGACCCATAAATTAAAACTTGGTGAAATCCAGAAAGGCTTTCAATTGGTCGCAGAAGCAAGGGAATCTTTGAAGGTTATTGTTGAGCCGAACAGCTTGTAGATAAGAATATTTAAATAGTTCATGTTGCAGATAACTATGGGCAGTTCCTATTGATAAAAATGACTGACGAAGCAGAAGGAAAATTTGTACTGCAGCAAATAAGGCAGATGAGCCGGGATTTGCTGGAGCATGCAATAGAAATAGACAATATGCTGGCAGAGCTTCAGAATTCTGTAAAATCCCGCAAACAAATCAATAACGAGCAATTGCTCGATGCATTGAATGATATAAGGTTTAAGATAGGGGTTATTGAGAG
>CAZFEZ010000004.1:18319-24348 GCA_964518225.1 uncultured Methanosarcinales archaeon
AGAGGGAAGACACAGAAGAGATGCAGGAAGAGGAGATTCTGGAAAATATGATAGGCAAGATCAATTCATTGATAAAGGCCACTTTTGGCGGTTAGATTACGATAACTGCCGTCTTTATGTCTTCCCTGCACCGGCATTCATTAAAATTTATTTTAGGTATAACATCTAAAAGCAGCTTTTTAACATTTTCAGCATTCTGCCTCATCACTTTTAAAATCATCTCTATATTGACCCCTTCTTCATGCGGCTTCCAGACATCATAGTCTGTTGACATAGCAACAATCGCATAGCAGATTCCAGCTTCCCTTGCAAGAACAACTTCAGGAACAGTGCTCATGTTGATTACATCAGCATTCCATTGCCTGAACATGCGGCTCTCTGCTTTTGTGGAAAATCTTGGTCCTTCAATTGTTACGACAGTGCCTTTTTTGTGGTGCTCAAGATTCAATTCAGATGCGGTTTCCGCCAGTAAACTCCTTAATTTTTTGCAAAACGGCTCTGCCATCGGAATATGGCATACTTTATCAGAATCGTAAAAGGTCGATGCCCGTTTTGATGTCCCGTCAATAAACTGGTCGCAAAAAACAAGATGGCCTGGTTTTATCTCCTCCCTTAAAGAGCCGCAGGCTGTCGTTGCAATTATATGCGTGCAGCCCTGCTCTTTCAACGCCAATATGTTCGCCCGGTAATTTACGTTTGTCGGGTTTATTGTGTGCTTTTTGCCGTGCCTTGATAAGACTACAACTTCTGCTTTTCCGATTTTTCCGGCTGTCAATGCGCTTGAAGGGTTCCCAAATTTTGTTGATGTGCTTATCTCTTTTGCATCTTTCAGGATTTTTGGGTCCTCAAGCCCGGAGCCGCCTATAATGCCTATTTTAATTATATTTATCACCTAAACTATTATTTCATTAAACCATCGTAAAAACTAAGTTTTTACGGGGTTCCAAAAATCTTTGATTTTTTGTAACAATCGCAAGCGAATTACTTCCTTCTGTTTTACAGCACAAAGTCGCTCTCGTTTTTTGATTTAAATTTTTCAATTTTTGGTTTTTGTATTGTTTTATTTAATGTGACCTTAATATTGATTTTAATGTTTTATTAACTGACACAGCGCAT
Source organism: uncultured Methanosarcinales archaeon (assembly GCA_964518225.1). Classification (GTDB taxonomy): domain Archaea; phylum Nanobdellota; class Nanobdellia; order Woesearchaeales; family GW2011-AR4. Next base: position 19,436 of record CAZFEZ010000004.1, read on the forward strand.
TAACTTCAAATTTTATTAAAAAATCAAAAACTCACTTCTCAGCCTTGACCTTCAAAACTGATTTGACTGCCCTGTCGCTTATAATCGCTGAGTTGCCGCTTGGGTCTTCTATAATGATTTTTTGCTTCTCCTTGCCCCAGGTTATGTTCAGCAATTTCTTGAGAAGGTTCTTTGCCTTTTTCTTGTCTTCTTCGTCCTCTTCCATTTCCTTTGCAGCTTCAATCTGGTATTTCACCCTGCTTAATATCCCTTCGATGTTTGTCACGTATCCCTGCGATACAGGGCCAGGAGTTATTGTAGCCACATGCGGCAGCTTAACAGTCGCTTCGCTTGACTTTACAACCCTGACTTTCATGTCTTCCTCGCCTGAAATTTCAAACTCGTACTTTACAGGCTCCTTCTGCTCTGTCGCCTCAACATCAGCCTTATGGTACTTGCAGTTATTGCACGTCATGGAAAAAAGATAGACCTTGCCGAAATAAGGCACTTCAGTCTCCCTTTCTGTCAGAATCAAAGTTTTCTCATGGCACAGCGGGCAGGGCTGGTGCTCAAAATCCTCTACCTTTAATTTTTCTTCCGGCATAAAAACTTAATAAAGCAGTTTATTTTTATAGTTTTCGGAAAAATCTGGGATTTTTCCGGAACTTCCAAAAATCAGTCGAATGGTGAGCGAGGCGAACCTCGCATGTCACTGATTTTTGATAGTTTTCGGATTTGAAATTATTCATTAGGACAATCGTTTACAAAACTTGATAAATGCATTTTATTTTCTGTAAATCCAAATGATTAAAGTTGGATATAGATTATTACAACGCGAAGACGTTAAAGCGGGGATGATGTATCTTGTGCCAGATGGTCAATCAATTTCTCCTGAAATGATTATAAAGGTAAAAGAAGATGAATTTTTATATGGTCTTGGGTCGCCTACAAAACAATTGGGTATTGACAGATTTGATGCACCGAGTGGGATACTTGTTAAGGGGTCTAAAGATTCTTTAGAACTACTAGTTGGTCAAAATTTTCTTGGCAATATGAAACGGATAAAAAAGTTTATCTCTCAAACTCCTATTAGTAAATAAATTTGATAAAAATATAAAAGAATTATTCTTCGTACTCTGCGACTTCCATGCCTTCCACTTTCTTGCCTTCTTCTTTTGAAGGCTTCTGGCCCCTATATATATAGGCATAGTTTGGCACAGCCGCAATCCAGTTCTCTCCAAAGCCTGCAATGTCGCCTTCAATTGCATCGCATGTCTTCTTCAGCTTGTTGATTGCCCTCTTGAGCTCAACCAAATCCTTATCCTTCAGCGGCTTGATATTGATTAGGGCTATTGTATGCCCCTCCCTTAAAGAATCAAGTATCGGCTTTATGTGCTCGAACTCCTCAATCACAAAAGGCCTTACCATTAACTTTGATTTTGCGTCCATGCGGCTTTCTTTTTCCAGTTCAACATAGCCATGCTCAGCATCTTCAAACATCTGAGAACTCGAGCCTGTCCCCAATTTTTCCTTCAGTTTGCTTAAAAATCCCATTCAAAATCACCTTTTACAATGCCTTAATCTATTTAAGTTAAGTTTCCAATACATCAGCAGATATATAAATGTTTCTATTCTGCGGAGTAGTAAAAGAAAAGTACGCAGCATATAAAATCTTAACAGAAAACTGTCAAAAATCAAAGAATTTCGGAGGTTTCGGAAATTTAAGCATAATTTCCGCAACCTTTTTATAATAGCCGGAGTTTCAAAGAAGCCATGGCTAAGAGAATCGGCGGGTTAAGGAGAAAAACAAGGTACAGGTTCAGCAAAGAAAGGAATGCGAAAGGCAAGATAAGCACAACAAACTATTTCCAGTTATTCAGCTCAGGAGACAGGGTTTTCTGCAGCGTAGAGCCCGCTGTCCAGAAGGGAATGTACCACCCGCGTTTTATGGGCAGATCAGGCATTGTAAAAGGCAAAAGAGGCAGATGCTATGAAGTGGAGATAAATGACTTGGGCAAGCACAAGACCCTGATAGTGCATCCCGTGCACCTGAAGAAGGCTTAAAATGACAGAAACACAGATAATTTCGGAAGCGCCTATAAACTCTTATCAGCTGAAAAAAGAGCTGGAGAATATCAGGAAGAAATACGGCGAGCTTAACTTCCGGGCAAACAAAACAGAGGAATACCTGGGCCAAATGGCAGTTAATAAAAATGCTGATGAGCTCTTTGACAAGATAATGAAACTCAACATCCCAAGGCTGAGGGAGCACCACATACACAAAATAATTGATATATTTCCAACAACCGTAAACGAGCTTAAGGTCATAATACAGGGCTATACGATCACACTCAACAACGATTCAATGAAAAAAATTATTGACACAATCAATGAATTCTTGGCAAAAAAATAACAGTCTGCCCTTTATGCATAATCTTTATAAATACAAAAATTTCTGCAGCTAAAAATGGCGGTGGTAATAAGTAAAAGGCATTTAACCTTAAATAAGAGGCTGGCAAAAGAGATAAACAGCGCAGAGCGGAAATTCAGCAATAAAAATTATTTGAAAATTAAGGACATTGACGCTATGCTGCTCCGGCGTGATGTATCCATTGAGAGGAAAAAATCCATACTGCTTAAGGAGCTTCATGACTCGGTTGTAAGGGCGTTTTCAATAGACAAAAAAAAATTTAATGCAGGAGCGTTCGGGTCGCTTAGAAAAAGGCTTCACAGCATAAGAAAAACAATAATAAAGCTCAGGAGCATCAATTATTACATTGAAACTGTCCTTTTGAAGGAAAAGGAATTTTCAAAAATGAGAATAAGGAGCGGCGAATGGCCCGGGCACCACAGCGAAATCGCCAAGGACGAATTGGAGGCATTGGAATACACTGCCCTCAAGCTTATAGAAGAAGCTGTAATGCTTGACAAAAGATTGCTAAATGAGTACACAACCAAAGGCGAATTGTTTTTGAGAAAAGAAAAGGCGGATGTCGAGGATATAGCTCTTGTACTGGGCAGGGAGTCTGAAATTTTAGAACACATGGAAGCAAAATTGCCCCCTCCAAAGGCGGCCAGCCTTGGCTTGATGAAAGAGCCGCTATTCACGCACTGGGTTGCGAGGGTATTTGCGCTTTTGTCATACCTAGAGCACTTGCATGAAAAGGAAAAATCTATGTTCAGCCATCTCAAGAAGGACAAGGCAATAAAGAAAAGAATAAATGGGAAAATCATGCATATCATCAAGGAAAAATCAAAACTGCTTGAGATAATGGGGGAGAAGGCAGTTTCAATGAAGAAATACAGAATCAGCAGCGCTTCAAGGGACGAGATACACAACCTCACATCAATAATAACTGTTTAAAATGGAATCCGCAGAAAAATCAGACAGGTCAAAGGAAGAAGCAGCGATTGTGCTTGATTTCCTGCCAAACGGCTATCATTACGACGAGAGGCCTTTGTATATGAAGACCCCTATAGCTCAAGCTATGGGAAAGGGGCATTTTGTGCTTCTTGAATTAGTCCCGAAGAAGGGAATTCACCTGCAGCCTATGGAAGATGTGTACATAGGCGACGGAAAAAGGGACAAGATTCACCACATTGTCGGCAAAATGCCTGTGTCAAAGCTGACAGCAACTGCAAAATCAGGGCTGGAGCCTGTTATAAAAGACATTATAGGGAAAAACGAAAAAAAATTTATTGAATTCTTTAATAAGGCGCAGCCTCTAAGCACAAGGATGCACCAGCTTGAGCTGCTGCCCGGACTTGGAAAAAAGCACATGTGGCAGATAATAGAAACAAGAAATGAAAAGCCGTTTGAAAGCTTTGCAGACCTTAAGAACAGGGTAAAACTAATGCCAGACCCTGAAAAAGCCGTCATTAAAAGGATACTGCAGGAATTGGAAGGCACTGAGAAGCATAAGATTTTTGTAGACACTTAATTTCTAAAATGAGTTACATCCAAAATCAGATAAAGCTCGGCAATATAAGCACCTCTGAGACTGAGCTTCGCGATATTCTTAAAGCGTGGATTGCGGTTTCAGTTGCATTTGCCATTGTCATGGGCAGCGGCATGTTCAGCCTCTATGCCCGGTTTATAATCGCATCATTGACTGTCGGGACAGGATTTCTCCTGCACGAGCTCGGGCACAAGATTGTAGCACAAAGATACGGCTGCTTTGCAGAGTTCAGGTCTTTTGACAATATGCTTCTTTTCGCTATAGCCATGTCTTTTTTCGGCATTGTGTTTGCAGCGCCCGGGGCTGTGATGATATCCGGCAGAATAAACAATAAAAAGAACGGCAAAATTTCAGCAGCGGGACCTGTTGTTAACCTTGTGCTGGCTTTGATTTTCCTGTCTTTGACATTTATTCCGCTTGCGGGTATCTTTAAGCATGCGGCATATTACGGGTTTATGATCAATTCATGGCTTGGCCTATTTAATATGATCCCATTCTGGCTTTTTGACGGCTATAAAATCCTAAAATGGAGCAAACTTGCCTACGGATCCATAGTTGCTGTCGCATTTCTCTTCATTCTGATCGGCAATTTAACCACCATGGGAATCTGAAGATGGAAGATCATCCAAACTGCCCGAACTGCGGAAGAAATTTGACAGAAGATGAGGTGTACTGCTATTTTTGCGAGACGGAATTGGCGGAGGCCAGCGGCAAAAATAAAAAAAACACGAAAAAGGAAAGCACTGAAAAACAAAAATAAATTTTTTTGATATTTTTTAAAAAATTTCAGGAAATTTTTATCGTCGATAAATTTAGAGTTGGAATTTTTCGGCAAAAAACATGTCAAAATTTTAAAAATTTTTGCAAAAAAATATCGTCTAAAAATCAAAAAAAAGAAAAGATTTAAATACTACCCTTACAATATTTTTAAAATTGAAAAGAGGATTTTTCACTCAGTGAAATCAAAATGAATCG
>CAZFEZ010000005.1:0-9991 GCA_964518225.1 uncultured Methanosarcinales archaeon
ACAAAGAAAAAGAGAATGTTGAGCGAAACTGCGTAATTGATTTTCGTGTCGAAGACCGAAAAAGCATTATTTGGCGGTTTTGCGTGTTCTCTTTTTCGATTCTAGAAGAAGAATTAGTTTAAATAATCTACCCCAGCAGATGTCCAGTGGTTAAAGTCCCTACGTCCCCATTTTTATCTAAACGAGGGTATTTAAGAAAGAATATCCCAAATTGGTTCGCCTTGTCAGATACGTAATTCGGTATCCGGCGTGGGACTTTATTTTTATATTCAGAATATTTGTCTCCAAATCTTTTTTCTAATTTATAAAATTCTTGGATTTAGTGATAGAATTATGAAATCTCTATGAATAATAAGGTTCTTCTACTTTTGCTTCCTCGCTTTCGTATTCATCATCGTACATGAGCTGCCTTACGCCGAAAATCAAGCCGATTACTGCAAGCAAAACAACAGCAGCTATTAATATTGTTTGCAATACTCCTTTCAGGCTGATGCCTAATGCGCTTTGAGCTGGAGCTATTTCACCTTTCAACGGAATATTCTGCAGGACTTCGCCGTTGTTTTTGACTGTAGCGGTAAACAGCTGCTCGCCTTTTGCATCTTCTTTTGAGGAAACATAAACGTTAAGAGTCTTTGATTCTTTTGGCGCCAAAACGAATGTATTTGATTCGCTCAGCCTCAGATTAGCCCAGTCTGCCCCATCTAGCAATAATGTGTAAGTTTCAGCATCAGGCCCCTGGTTTGTGAATGTGATTGGGTAGATGACTTCACTGTCAGCAAAAACCTCCTGGCGGACTATTGGAATCTTTATTAAAAGCTTGTCATTGACAATCTGGTGGTTCTGCTCATCTTTGCCCAAAATAAAAACAGGGATTTCCTTTACTTCGCTGTTCCCGCCAAATTGGGAAGCTATCTCTGACCTTAAAGTATAAGTTCCGGTCGGGGCATCGTCCAGTATTTTCAGTATAAAATCCTCCCTTACTTCCGACAGCCTGCCGCTGTTTTTTATCTGATCGACAAATTTTGTTGAGGATATGCCAAGCTCAGGGATGCTGACTTTTGCGCTTATGCCTTCAAGAGGCACAACACCGCTGTTTTTGAAGCTAAGCCTTGCAATAAGCGCCTTGCCGGATTCTGCATTATCCTCCGGGCTTAATGCAATGCTGCTTATGACGAATGGGAATGACTGCCTGCTTACCTTCAAGCCATAAACTTTCTCTTCTGAATTGCCTTCTGCGTCTGTGATCCTGACCTTAAGCTTGAAATTATTCTGCTCGAAATCGGCTATTAAAGGCAGCTCGAGTCTTTTGACAATACCCTGGCCGTCAGAGATGTCAAATGTTGTTGTTGCGTCCGAAACGACATCTCCGTTCTCGAAAGCCAGCACAGCATCAACATGGGCGTCTTCTGCGTCTTCAAGCGAAGTCAGCCTCACCCTTACGTCAAGTTTTTTTCCGGCACTTTCTATTATAATAAAATTATTCTCATTCTCTGCAATGAAATTGTCTTCAAGCTCAACGCTGTCTATTGATATGTCAAGCTGCCTGCCTGCTCTGCCAGCTGCGTTGCCATCGCGCATCCTAATGCCATAAGTTTGCTGGACTGAGTCGCCTTCTGCATTAATGATTTTTATTGTCAGTTCAAATGAGCTGCTCTGCTTGAGATTGTCAAGCAATTCCAGTCTTAGAGACTGTGAAGAGCTTGAGTCCTGGCTGAGGTCAAAGTTTGAAGTTGCATCTGCAACAACGTTTCCGCTGTTTAAGTCCCTTAATACTGCCTCCACATGGGCATCTTCCATATCCTCAAGAGCTGTAAATTCAACATCAACATCAAAATCATCGCTCTCGTCAATAAAATTCGTCCTTGACTGGACAACTACCTGCTCATTAACCCTGACTCTGTCTATTGATACGTCAAAAGCCCTTCCGGATATTGCCGATATCCTTTGTTTTGTTTTAATTTGGTATGTTTTTTGCTCTGAATTGCCCCTAACATCAATAATTTTTATAGTTAAATCAAACTGGTCTTCTCTTTTAAGGCCGTCTGTCAATGCCAAAGACAGTTGAACTAATGAATTCTGATTTTGGGCAAGGTCAAAATTTCCTGTTGCATCTGAAACAACATCGCCAGTCTGCCTGCCCCTCAAGATAGCTTCGACATGCCCGTCATTAAGGGCCCTTACTGCTGTGAATTCAACTGCGACTGAGAATGTGTTTGAATCTGGTATAAGGTTGCTTCCTAATGTAGTGACTACATTGTTATTGACCTTAACTCTATCAATTGATACGTCAAATCCTAAGGATGAACTGCCAGAAGGAACACCTGCATTAGCATAGCCAGTAGCCAAAACTGCAAAAACCAGCAAAAATGCTGCCAAAGTGCAACCTTTTATATTCATTTATCCGCCCCGTTATGTATGATAATGCACATTTACTTTTAAATTTTTTGTTATTTAATAGTAGTTATAATTACACCAGATTACGGAACTTATATATAAAACTTTTGTTATTGTATAGTAGGTACATAATTCAAGGCAAGCCACTATAAGATATTATAAGACTATATGCCTTTATTTTCTATATTGAAATAAAAACTTGTTTGTTGCTGTTTCTTAAAGATAGCTATATATAATTGCAGATTTTTCCCAAAAGCCATGATAACCATAGTTGGGGCTGGGCCTGCTGGCTCTTATCTTGCATATCTTCTAGCAAAACAAGGCAAAGAAGTAACAGTATTGGAAGAGCACAATATAGTTGGAAGCCCGGTGCAGTGCACCGGCATTGTAACTCATTCCATTGAAAATTTCTTTAAGCTGAAGAAGGAGGTAATAGCAAAAATCCTCAATAAAGTCATAGTTGTAAGCAAGCACAACAGAATAGAGGTTAATGTTGATGAAATTGTGATGTGGCGCGACAAATTCGACCAGTTTGTTGCCGGCATGGCTCAGAAAGAAGGGGCTGAAGTGCTGCTTAACCATCATTTTTTGGGATTCAATGGCAGAAACTCCATTAAAATCAAAGATAAAAAAAACAGCAAAATAAAAGATATCAGGACAGACATTGTTGTAGGGGCTGACGGCCCTTATTCAAGTGTTGCAAAGTCAGCGGGAATTAACTCCAATACAAAAAATTACATAGGAATGCAGGCAAAAGTGAAGCTAAAGATGGACACAACTGCATTCGAGACTTATTTCGGCAGTGATTTTCCGAACTTTTTTGGATGGTGCGTTCCGGAATCCGAAGATACTGTCAGGCTTGGCATAGGGTGTTTTGAGAATGCCCAAGGGCATTTCTACAATTTCTTGAAAAGCAGGACAGGCAGGAAGGACATTCTGTGCTGGGAATCAGGATTAATACCATTGTACAATCCAAAAAAAGTGATACAAAAAGATAATGTGTATTTGATTGGCGATGCTGCTGCACAAGTAAAGGCAACAACAGGAGGAGGCATTATACCGTCTCTTAAGGCAGCCCAAACATTATGCGATTGCATAGTCAACAGCAAGGATTACGGCAAGGAGTTTAGAAGGCAATCCGGCAGAGAGCTTCTTCTTCATTTGAGGATAAGGAATGCATTGAATAAATTCTCTGATGAGGATTACGACAAGCTGCTAAAATTGATGAGTCAGGAGAAAGTAAGGAAAATTTTGAAAAAGTACGACAGAGACACTCCAATTCCGTTAGTTACGAATCTGCTGATTAAAGAGCCAAGATTTCTGTATTTGTCAAAGATATTTTTTAACTAGCAAAAGCTTTTTAAAACATGCTCTTTCCCATTAGGGAGGTGGTTACAACTTATGGATCCGAAAGATGACGAAGAAATTTCTATAGACTTCAGCAAGGTAAAGAAATTCTTTAAAAGCGACGAAAAAGAAGAGAAAAAGGAAAGTGAAGGCAAGGAAGAGGAGATAAGCATAGACTTCAGCAAGGTAAAAAGCTTCTTTAAGAGCGATAAAAGTGCAGGCACAAAAACTGAGCACACGCATAAAGATGAGCATGAGCGCAAAAAAGACGACGAGATAGAATTTGACGTCAGCAAAATCAAGAAATTTTTTAAATCCGGAGAGCAGGAAAGGCACAGCGATGAAGATATAAATGTAAACTGGGGCAAGTTATTTGATTTCCTCAAAAAATACGGGCTTGTCTTTCTTGCGCTTATTCCTGTAATCCTTTCAATTTATATCAGAATGCAGGCCGGATTCCTGCCGTTTGCTGACGACTGGGCCACAAGCAGCGTGATTAACAACATAAGGTCGCAGATAAAATCAGGGATTGACCAGCAGTATCCTAATCTGCCGGATGCAAACAAGAATGCTCTTGCAGATACTGAATTCCAAAAAATAGTGAGCCAAAATAAACAGCAGATTGACCAGCAGATAAAAGGCACATCAGATTACATCAAGGCGTTTTTCCAGGATGAAAGCGGCAAAAACTATATGCCGGATATAGACCCTTATTATTGGTCAAGGTATGCGAAAAACATTGTCGAGAATGGGCATCCCGGCGACATATTAAAGGACGGAAAGCCTTTTGACAACCGCCAGTTGGCCCCTCTTGGAAGATTTGTGTACCCAGATATGTTCCACTCGTACTCCTGGGCTTATTTCTACAAATTTTTGCATTTTTTTGTGCCGAATTTGGAATTAATGCGTTCCGGGTTTTACCTTACTATTTTTGTTTCTGCGTTATGCGTCCTGCTTGTATTTCTGATCGCAAGAAAAATTGCCGGCGATATTGGAGGTCTTTTTGCAGCCTTGATGATGGCAGTCAACGGCGCATTTTTGTCAAGGTCGTTGCATCCGGACAATGACATCTGGGTTATTTTCTTTCCGCTGCTCATCACCTGGCTGTTTGTGGCAACCATTGACGCCAAAAGCATTTTGAAAATCACTGCCCTTACTTTGCTTGCAGGTTTTTTTACAGGATTGTTCACATACGCATGGAGCGGATGGTGGTACATTTTTGATTTCCTGCTTGCTACAGTTGGCATAACATTCTTATATTTGATTTTGGCAAATTTGCACGAAGCAAAAAGAGGCATAAATGCATTTTTTAGGAATTTAACTTTAAGGAACCTTATTATAATTGGCCTTGTTTATTTTTTTTCCACAGCACTTTTTGTTATATTTTTTTCAGGGTGGCCCGGATTCAGGAACAGCTTTCTTGGGCCCTTAAGCTTTCCGTCGATTAAAGCGCCGGTGCAAAGCACAACATTATGGCCTAATGTACTTACAACTGTTGCAGAATTAAATGAAGGTTCAATCAACGGGATCATAAATTCCATAGGCGGCCCTTTTCTTTTTTACATAAGCCTGCTTGGAATCGTGCTGTCAATGTCAAGAAAAGATGGCATAAAAAGATTTGATTTTATGTTTATTATGGGCGCTGCCGTATACTACGCTGTTCTATTCATGAAGTTTGGAAATAATCCGGCTGTGTATCAGTCAGTCAGTATATTCAGCCTGTTAGCCTTGATTATGTTGCCGATTTTAGCAATGATTGCGTTTTCAATTTATAAAAAAGATCCGTCATATGATTTCAAGCTGCCGATTTTGCTAGCACTTTGGATTATATCAACGATATTTGCAAGCATCAAGGGCATCAGGTTTACCTTGCTGTTGGCTCCTGCCTTCAGTGTCGCATTCGGAGTTGCATTGGGCAAGATTTACGCTTATTCATCAAGATTAATGGCAAAAGAGCTTAAGATTCACAAATCTATAGGGAGCAGCATTTTGATTATATTGTTATTGTTGGCTTATGTGAACCCAATAAGGGGCGCCATTGCAGCTGCAAACTCAGACATTCCAATTGTTAATGACGCATGGTACAATGCATTGAACGCAATAAAACAGGACTCAAGCGAAAGCGCAATAATAACTTCTTGGTGGGACTTTGGGCATCATTTCAAGGCGATTACAGAAAGAAGAGTAACATTTGACGGCACAACACAGACATCTCCGGCTGCCCACTGGGTTGGAAAGCTTTTGATGACTGATGATGAGGCAGAAGCTGCAGGAATCTTAAGGATGCTGGACTGCGGGCATAATACTGCCTATGAAGAAATTTACAGGATAACCAATGATGCCCAATTATCGCTGAAAATACTTGATGGCATCATTGTGTTAAGCGGCAAAGAAGCTGAAAAAAAACTGAAGGGTATTAAATTTAACAATGAGCAAGTTGAGAAAATTCTTTCACTTACGCATTGCAGCCCTCCTGAAGCATATTTCATTGCATCAGAAGATATGATTGGAAAGAGCGGGGTGTGGAGCCACTTTGGCAGCTGGAGCTTTGAAAGGGCTGACATCTGGCAAAACGCAAGGAAAATGCCGCAGGAAGAATCAGTAGATTACATGGTTAAAAAGTTTAATTATACAAAAGAAAAGGCTGAAAATGTCTATTATGAAATTCAATCAATCAGAAGCGATAGCGAGGCAAACACATGGATTTCCCCGTGGCCCGGGTATGGCGGCACAGTGAGCTGCACCAAAAATGACAATAGCATTTATGTGTGCGGCAACGGGCTTCAGGTAAACTTAAGCAGCTATGACGTATTTGGGGCAGGGCAGCAGGGCATTGTAAGGCCTAAAGTTGTTGTTTTCACGATAGATTCCGGCATGCTCAAAAAGGAGTTTGACGGCGCTACACTTGACTTCGGACTAACGATAATCCCGCAAGGCGAAAATGACATGCTGGGGGTGTTGTCGAGCAAAGAGCTGGCAGGGGGAATGTTCACCAGAATGTTTTATATGAAAGGCCATGGGCTCAGGTATTTCAAGCTGTTTGACCATCAGCGCGGATTGACCGGGACGGATATATACACTTACAAGATTGACTGGGAAGGAAAAAATGCAACAATAGTTGATGATTACCTGAAAAAGCCAGTTAAGGAAGAGAACACCACAGAAAGCATTGATGCGGCGCCCGCAAATACCTCCAATGCAACTATAAACAATGCAAATATTTCTTAAATGGAAATACGCAATATATGGGCGGTAATCCCGGCCTACAATGAAGAAAAGGATATTGCAGTCATAATTAAAAAAACCAAAAAATATGTAGACAAGGTGGTAGTAGTTGACGACGGCAGCAGGGACAAAACAAAAGAAGCTGCGGAAAAAACCGGAGCTGTTGTTTTAAGGCACATAGTAAATCTTGGAAAGGGGGCCACATTGAAAACAGGCTGTGATTTTGCAGTTAAAAAAGGCGCCAAATCAATAATCGTGCTTGATGCAGATGCCCAGCATAATCCCGAGGATATACCGAGATTTGCAGAAAAACTGCGAAGGTATGATATTGTTTTCAGCTACAGGAAGATGGGCAGCAAAATGCCGCTTGTGCTTCGCTTCGGAAACTGGTTTATCTCAAATGTCGTGAGCTTGCTGTACGGCATAAGATTAAGCGACACGCAATGCGGCTATAGGGCTTTCTCAAAGGAAGCCTACATGAAGGTCAGATGGAACGCGACAGACTATTCAATGGAATCCGAGATGATTTCAAGGGCCGGAAAGCAAAAATTAAAATATGTGCAGATCCCCATCCAAACAATTTACTCAGATAGGTACAAGGGAACCACAATTATTGACGGAATAAAAATTGTCTTGAACATGCTATGGTGGAGATTATTCAACACCAGGTGATTGGATAAAATGGCGAATATACTCGGTATTCAAATAATTGGAGTTTTGTTTGGGTTGTTTATGTTGTACTACTCATTCTTGAATTACAAAAGAAAAGAGTTTATAACAAAAGAATTCATATTTTGGGCTTTTTTGTGGATTATTTTTGTATTGGTCGCTGTGTTTCCGTCTGTATTGGATCCGATAGTTAAGGGGGTGGGTTTTTTGAGGGCATTGGACTTGCTCACCATTGTGGGATTTCTTTTTTTGATTGCAGCCGTTTTCTACACCTATACAATAACCAGAAAAAACCAGAAAAAGCTTGAGACAATTGTAAGGGAGATGGCGGTGAAAAAAGACAATAGGAGGTAGTAAATTAAGCTGATTACTCGGGTTTAACAGCCAGTGCGAAAATGCTTGTTCCAAAGGGAAAACCCAGATATTCCATAATTAGGTTTTCAGATCTTAGCAACAGCAATAGAAGCTTATTCGCAATAGGGCCAAAATCATAAAGATTATCATTTATCGGCTTAGTTCTGCATATGCGCCTGAGGCAGGCGAATGCGGCTGCGGGAAAAAATAGGCTAAAATTCCAGTAGGAAGCCCTGATGACTTTGAACTTGGATTTTTCCAGGGCATCTGCCAAATCCGGTTTATTGTACCTTCTGTAATGCTTGTTAAGTTCGTCATGCCTGCTCCATAAAAAATCAAAGGCAGGCACTGAGAGTATTATTCTGCCTCCCGGCTTCATAATTCTGTTCCATTCAGCTAATGCCTTGGCGCCGTCCTTAATATGCTCCAGCACATCGGCCGCGATTATAATATCAAACGCCCTGTCATCAAAATTGGTCGCCGCTGAGTCCATAACAAACACATTTTTTATCCCCTTTCTTTTGCACAAATTAATGGCCCTTTCACTGATGTCTATGCCGCAGGTATTTTTATATCCGTTTTCCTGCAATAACTTGATTAAATGGCCGCCGGAACAGCCTATATCGAGAATCTTGCTATTTCTGTTTATTTTGAATTTTACCAGATATCTCAAAAACATATCCCTATGCGCCACAAACCACCAATAGTTTTCTTCTATCCTGTGGTACTTCAACTCATAATCCTTGTTCATTTTGCAGTAAAATTTTTCCTCAGGGTTTATTAAAAAAGCCGGTTCCATCCAAAATGACGCAAATCAAAGGGTTATGCATTGTGCTTATACCACCTGATGGTTTTTTCCAAGCCAGCGTCTAAATCGGTTTTTGGGCCCCATTTCAAGATTTTCCTTGCCTTTATTCCATCGCCGCAGTAATCCCACTGCTCATTTTTTCTGTAAGGCAGGCTGTATTTGATTAAATGTCTTTTATCCAGCATTGCAGCAATTTTTTCAGCTATCATTTTTAGGGGATACTGTTTGCCGCTGCATATGTTTATGGTCTCTCCGCTTGACCTTTTTGCCAACGACGACTTAATTAACGCTTCTACAGCATCCTCAATAAAAACATAATCTCTCTTTTGCTTGCCTTTTGTCATGGAAAATTCTTTGTTTTTCAATAGCGCAGTTAATATCTGCGGCAAAAACCTGTCTGCCTTCTGCCCCGGGCCGTAAACCATGAATAATCTCAGTACGGTAATTGGATAGCCGTTATTCTTCCAAAGCATATTGCAGAATATTTCCGCCGAGGCTTTCGACAAAGAGTACGGTGACAGGGGGTGCGGCATCATGTTTTCCCTGAATGGAACTATGCTGTTGCCGTAAACTTCTGCCGTACTGCTGAATACAAATGAGTCATAATCTGTGTTTTTTAGGCAGTCCAGCAGATTAACTGTGCCAAAAAAGTTGACTTTAAAAATCTCTTCCAGCAGATTTATGTCCCTGGACGGATCTACCACGGCAGCCAAATGAAAAATTTTTTTTGGATTGGACTCTTTTACAACCCCATTGATGAATGCCCTGTCTCCCAAATCACCAACGTATGTTTTTATTTTTCCATTTAATGCTGTTTTGTTTCTGGAGATTACCGATATGTCGGCTTTCTCCCTTGCTAAGGCACTGATCAAATGCCTGCCAATAAATCCTGTGGCTCCTGTAACCAGTACCGGCACTTTATTGAGGTCCATTTTCAAAGTTTAGGCCTAAAGATATCCCTTTTAGATGCAAAAAAAAGATATTCATTAATAAATTTTTAGATTGGCTTCCCGGCAAAGCCGAGTCTGAACATGATAAGATCAAGCAATAATTCCTTGGTGATGCCAAACTTGACCTTGGATTCCCCTTTGCTGCGATTGGCGTATTTAAGCGGTATTTCAACAAGCCTGAGCCTTCTATTTTTGGCTTTCAGCACTATTTCTGTATCTATGAACCAGCCTTTTGATGACGGGC
>CAZFEZ010000005.1:10091-13032 GCA_964518225.1 uncultured Methanosarcinales archaeon
ACATATCCTATGCATTTGCCCTTGGCAACATCAAGCCCGCTGATTATCCCCCGCCCGTAACCTTCATTTTTTCTTATATTAACCTGAATTATTCTGGAATTTATTTTTTTTAAGTTTTTTATAATATTTGAAGTGGAATCTGAAGAGCCATTGTCAACTAAGACCAGTTCGTAGTTTATTTTGTTTTGATTTAATTCTTTGCTTAAACTATTGACAACATCTTCAACATTATCTTCTTCGTTATAAAAAGTGATAACTATGGATAGGTCATATTTATGCATGAAATTGCGGTGAATGTTATCTTTTTAAAAGTTTGCTCATAAGGTATGGATGTATAGACAATTGCGTTGATTGGATATATTTTCATGCAATTGTCTATCTCGTAAATTGCGGCTATTTATTAAACCAATCACCGCAATTCACGATATCAAGCATTTCATGGCAGAGCCGAACTGGGGAAGATGGGCAAGGCGGTTAATGAGGCATGCTGTAATTATTAATTTCTTGTTTTTACTTTAACTCGCGTGCTTTATGCCGTCATGTTCGGGGCAAAAAGAAATTGGAAGGAGTCTCCAGCGGCAAAAGTGCCAATATCATCAATTAACACATTTTTTGCTGCCGATATGTTTGTTCCATTGAAAATTGCGTTGCCCCATATTTGCCCATTATTATCCTGGAATGATAAAGCGAAACAGTCCGGTTCCGGGCAGTCTGTTTTCTTTACGGTATAAAGCGCATTGTTAACAACATTTAGAGTCGTGTAATTCATGGCAGTTTCTAAATTGGAGTTAAACCATGACTGTGAGGTTTTGTTATACCAGCCATACTTTAATTTTCTATCTTCCCCATTTCCTAAATCTCCGCTAACCCACCAGAACCATACTAAATCCGTAAAAGCAGAGTCATAACAACCTACATACCTGACTCCGTTGTTTACGTCCCCTAAGGCATTGCTGTCCTTCCTTGGAAATCCTGTTTCAGCTGTTCCGTTATCTGAAATAACTGCAGGCATAAACGCTGTATTGCTTCCGTTCCTAAGCATAAAAGCAAAGAATGCTTTATTATTGAATCCCTTCATAGTGCATGCCTCTGAATCCACTATTGCGCTTACATTAGCCCCAGCCATGCCCCTGAATGGGTAGAAAGCATTTGCATTGGTTATATTTTGAGTTGAACTGTTAAAATAAAACGCAGTTATATTGCCCGGAGGGGCTACCCCGAATCCAAGCGATGAGCTGCCTGACATATTCCACATAGTAATTATCGCTCCCGTTCCGTTATCAGTCCAGGCCGCAGCCATACTGTTCCCCTGTGCATTGCTCAAGCTAGACATATTAATCATTCTACCCTCTTTAGACATAGCAAATGTTAGATTGTAATACGGCCTAAACCCTTCAGCACTATAGTTTGTCAGGTTAATAAAAGCAATAGAGGCATAATATTGGTTATCTCCGCCGCCCTCCATCAGTATCATTGTTTCATTGGAATTGGTCCTTTGCCTCATTCTCGGAGAATTAAGCACAGACTGGTTTTGCGGTAGTAACAGAACTGCTTCCTGCCCAAAACTCCTGTTCTGACCATAGAATAATCTTAAGCCATATTCTCCGCTGTAACCTCTTTCATAAATAAGTATTGCCCGTGCTGAATTTCTTAAAAACATTACTGCGCTTCTCCAGCCGCCTGAATTTGGCGAATCCCATACAGTTAAGTTAGATAAAGATGCCCCGGTTGAAGTGTTCACTGTAACAGTTCTGCTAATCACGCCAGTATGATAAGTTAAAATACCAATATCGCTTATTCTACTATAATCTCCTGTCAAAGTTCTTAAATTAGTATCTCCATCTGTAGTTAGGTTAGTAAAAGTTCCATTATTCATACCGTCAAAACCACTGCTATAATTCCATTTCTGGAAATAACTTCTTGTAGTTGAGTTAATGAGAACTATGACTCCCTTAAAATCAGTCGCTTGCTTTATTGTCGGATTGGAGGAGGAACTTGCATTTATCTGCACAGAGGCAGATTCAGTATCGGTGTAAGTCATATTTGTTACTGTAGCAATAGGATTAAACGTGCCTGTTGTTCCGTAATCATGCTGGACATAGATAAAAATAACTTCATTAGAGGCTAAATTGAATGAGCTGGTTGAGTTTATAATCGTTCCATCTCCCGTTGCCAAAGACCAGTTTACATTATTCAAATTTTCTGCCAGGTTATTTTTGGCTTGTATCTCGAAAATCACTCTTGTGTCGTTTGTATTGACGTTATTGAAACTTGTGATTATCAGGTCACCGATGCTTATAGCCGAGCTAAGCGATGCACTTGCAGTAATTCCTGTCGCATTGGCCGTCACATTATAGCTTCCAAAATTGCTAAAGTTATATTGCAAATAAACAAATGCTCTTTCTCCTACAGCCAAAGAACTTATATTGGAAGTGCTATTAATTATATTGTTATCTTTTGTATCAAACTGCCATTGAACATTTGTAACTGTAGATTCACCATCATTCAATATAACAAACTCAAATATTTTTAGAGTATCGTTGCTGTGCATTACGGTTATGGATTCTATGTCTAAAGAGACAATCTGTGATTGGCTGTTTTGAGCTATATTGTTGCTTTCATCGCTTTCGTCTACCAGGTTGTCAAAGTCGACAATTGAAGTATACAAGCTTGTATTTGAGCTGTTTGTTATGTTGAAAACATAAGTTACATTTTCATTGACGTCCATGAACGATAGGCTTCTGTTATTTGAGTAAGTGGTATTATCAAATATGTCAAGGAAAACGTTGAATGCAGATGCTTTTCCTATATTAGATATATTGACCGTGATATTGGTAATATTAGTAATGCTGTTGAACATAACACTCATTTGCACTCTTAAATCAGGCAATAAAGGCCTTTCGTAATCTGTATAGAAGCTTTGATTTGTAGTGTGGGCGTC
>CAZFEZ010000005.1:13042-22611 GCA_964518225.1 uncultured Methanosarcinales archaeon
ATGTCTTTTGTATCATTTCCCACTGCCAGCTTAACAAAACTCAAAACATAAGGGCCATTTATCTTAGTCTTGTATATTTCAGAGCCATTAATCAAAGTCTGGACAGTTTGATTTCCCAAACCCAAAGTTTGGGTTTTGTTGATGCTTATAACAAAATTATCAAATTGATCATATAAATCATAGGTTAGGTTATATGTGTTTGCCTCTTTAACATTAACTGTAAAGTTGATTTCCAGGAATTCTGACAAGTTATTCGCATTTGTGTCTATTCTTCCATCTGCTATTGATTTGATGTAGGAAGTTTTGGCGAAATCCTCGTAGTTATAAATTGAAGTATTTTGATTTAAATCAAATATTTTATTAGCAACAACGACAGAATCAATCGTGAAATTACCTACATAGTGTGTCGATTTAATTGTTTCATTATAAAAATCAATAGAAATAACTTGGACTCCATTCGTCAAGCTGGTTTCTCTTGTTTTTGAAATAGTTGAAGAATTATAATCCAGAGTTACAGTTATATTTGTAGTTATTGTTTGTGTTGAATTTATAGTCAAGTTAATTCTTATAAGGTCATTGTTTAAATTTTCATCTCTTATTTTTGTAATATTCAATCCTTTTTCGTAAGTTAAGTAAGTGTTTGTTTCAGTTTTATATTCTCTATAAACTAGTTCATCGTTGATATTCGATATTTCTATAGTATAGTTAAATTTACTTGATTGGAGCAATTCAGTTGGGAAATTAATCTGCACAAAACTATCGCTGCCTGTCATTAGCTTACTTGTTGTGTTTATTATAGGTACGCCATTATCTATAAGGTTCACTACAAAATTAAATGCACCATCACCAGCTACAGAAGTTGACAAGTTTATAACCAAAGTATCATTTATACTATTAGAATTTCTATCAGACATGTAGTCATATTTATTTAAAATGTTTATAGAACTATTTGAATATGAGTAATTAAATGAGTCTATCAAATCATTTACAGTAGTGTTTCCTGCCGAAACAAATGATATAGATGTGATTAATATGAATAAATACAATGTTTGTTTTAAATAAGCTTTATTCATTTTTATGTTCAATTATACAGAGTCCTCCGTTCATTTCAATTGTCCATACATCATAACCTTCCTGTGCAAGTTCTCCACCTAAAGCTAAGCTTCCGCTTGAAGTCTTCTCGAATGTTGTTAAATCACTGAATATACCACCACTCATTACTATTGGTTTGCTATTTGTGATTATAGCATCTTTAAATAACGGTGAAAAGTCAGAGTTTAAATTTTTCAATCTCAAAGTTGTATTCTGCCCATACGAAGTACCACTCGTAGTTTGAACTGTTTTGATTGCAATCTCGTAATTGTTATCTAGTAATATATCCTCAACTACATCCCTAAATCTTTCTCCATTAACTCCAGATTTAGAGTTATAATAAAGGTGGTTCTCTCTGTTATGCACCAAATCCATAACTTCCAAACCAATCCTGTCATATCTGTCTATGACGGAAGTAAATTTGGCAAATTGGCTGAATTGCTGACCGAATACATTTTTATTCAGGAAAGTCTCTTTCAAAGAAATCAATTTCTTAACTGCGGCTACATCGCCTTCTATCCCATTTCCATAAGCAATTATAATATTAGAACCGCTGTTGTTGACGAACCTTCCAACCAAGCCAACATATCCCAGTCCGACTACTTTCTGGCCGTTAAAATAAGGCGCCTTGTTGGTCTTGTCATAATAAAAACCGAGATTTGTTCTTGTAAAACTGTTATAGGAATTAACCTTGGAATTAAAGTTAGGGTTTCCAACTGCAATGACAAACTCAGCTTGGTTTTCGGCTACTTCCTGAACAAATAATTTCAGGTAGCCTTTGATAGCCTCATCTGCTTTGCTATTTTCGGTATTTATTACAAGATATGCTTTTGGTTTTATTTTTATGAAAGGAACAATCACATAATTGTCAGTTTCAATCGCTTCTATTACATCATTTTTTTCGTCAGCGTACACATGGAAATAATCTATGTTTGCTGCGTCTATTGAAACAATAAAATTCTTTGTCGAAAGTCCGCTGACGCTTTCAACTTTGCTTGACTCTTTTGTTATTAATCCTGTATTCTTGTCTTGACCTTTGATTGTAACCTTAAAACTTCCAGCAACATTCTCATTATTTATGGTTATGTTAAACTCGAATAAATTGCCGGAGAGTTCTTTATAATCTATATCAGCTAGTGAGATTTTTTTAGATAATTCATTCATTTTGCATCACCCAACTAATGTTCCTCCAAATAATAATGATAATATAAATGCTAAAAACCAATATATATATGATATAAATTTAGAAGCTAAAAAAATAATTCCAGTTATCAAGAGTAAGTTTAGAAATATTGAAGTAGATAAATAAAATCTATTTACATTTCTTTTGGATAAATGAATAAATAGAAATGTAAATAGAAGCAATATAACTGAGATGGTAGTTATAGATAATAATTTTGAATTTAAATTTATCGCTATTCCTCTATAATCTATCATGTATTCTGAAGTATTTAGGTCTAAATAATTTAGGTATATTGATTTAGATAACAAATATAAAGAGCTAACGCCTACTAATAAAGATGGAATAAATAATAAGTTATATTGAGTTCTTTCGTCTACTATACTGATCTTAATATTAAATTTTTTGAAAAAATAATTTAATGTAATGTAGAACAGTGATATTAATTTATCAATAAAAATATAAAATAATATAATAGATAAAATAAGAAAGATTATACCAACATTATAACCAAATTTATTATCAGTAAGTATTAATGAATATGTAAACAAGTAAGATAAAAATGTGATCAATGAAAATTTTATTATAAAATCGACAAAATTTACTTCATTTTTATGTGTATCATATATTTGACCCATTTTTACCTCAACCTGGCTCACAATTTATTTGCTTCGAGACAATATATTGTTGATTTTTACTATTTTGTAAAATTTGTTTATTATTCAAAAATTCTTTAATAGCATCTCTAACTTTATCGCTATCTGGAATATTAAACAAACTACCACCTACATGCCATTTGCCTAAAAATCGTAAGTAATACTTATTGCTTGAATTTATACCGGCACAAGTATCTTTTTCATCTTGTGATGGAACAATCAAGTCAGTATTGGCATCCAAATTAAAAAGAGGATCTTTCACTTTTCCTTCCATTATCATAAAATTATTTACAACAACACCTTTGCCAACATCTGGGCCTGTAGTATTGGCAATAGAATTTAAAAATTCTTTATAAATTTCCAATGACATTTTGCGGTCGTCAGGTAATTGAATTAAATAAATTCCAGCCCAAGTTTTTGGAAATAACAAAGCCCATTGCCAATGATATTTTAAAATTTCATTTTTTATATCGGTTAGCTTAACATGAGTTCTACCATTATTTTTAAGATTATTATATAAATTGTAGTCACCATTAGTTCTATTTAGAAAAAATATTAATTGTGATAAACTACTAAAATTCCCAGGACAAGCCACAGCAACAAAAGTATCAACTGGATTAGAAGCCAAATCTGTTAGCAAATAAGTCCCTGTGTTAGAATCAAAATAATACCCTGCATTATTTTTCCCAGAACTACCATACAGTTTTAATGATTCCAATGCCGCAGAACAACCTAAAGAATATCCAACATAATCTATTTGATTCTGTCCAGAATACTTTTCAACACCAGCAATCAATGCAGGCCAATAGTATGTTTTTAAATCTGAAAATGTATAATTCGGACAGTTATACTTTCCACTTGGCAAGCAGTCTTCGTCAATTGTTGGACCCCCAACCATTTCTATGAGCCAAGCATCTCGGGCATTTTTTGGGTCGGTAGCTATATCCTTGGCAAAGTCTTCCCATGTTAATAAGTTTGAATGTATTCCTCTTGAAAGCACTACTGGTTTTTGATTGGTTACTATAGCATCTTTAAATGTTGTAGAATAATCAGTATTAACATTCTTCAATCTTAATGTAGTATTATCATTTGTTGTTTGAACTGTTTTTATGCTTATTTCAAAATTATTATCCAGCAAAATATCTTCGACAACATCCTTGAATCTTTGTCCATTAACCACGGATTTAGCATTGTAATAAGGGTGATTCTCTCTGTTATGCATCAAATCCATAACTGCCAATCCAGTCACATCTTTCTCATCCATCACTAAAGTAAATTTAGCAGCGTATGTCAAATCAAGACTGCCTATATTAAAGGGGTCTTTAGTCAGCATTATATTCTTTGAAGAAATTAGCTTCTTGACTGCTGCAATGTCCCCTTCGATATTCTTACCATATACAAAGATATGGGATTTGCCATCCTTGTAGAATCTTCCAACCAATCCTGTATAAGCGGTAAAACCAACAGGCTTTTCATTATAAAACGGAGTATTCTTAGTTTTGTCATAGTACCATTTGAAATTTTTTCTTGTGTGATCATTTAAAGAATTTACTTTTGAAGCATTTTTACCAACAGCAATAATAAAAGCAGCGTCATTCTCAGAGACTTCCTGAATAAACAGTTTCAAATAACCTCTTATAGCCTCATCTGCTTTTGAATTGCCTGTATTAATATCTAGAAATGCTTTCTCTTTAATTTTTATGAATGGGACAATCACATAATTATCAGTTTCATCAGCTTCTATTTGGTTATTGTTGAAATCAATGTAGATATGCAAATAGTCAACATTAGTTGTGTCTATGTTTATCAATTTAAAAGACGATGTTTCAGATGAACTCAAAGTTAAAGTGTCGCTTGCTTCTCTTGTTATCAATCCTGTTGTTTTATCCTGTCCTTTAATTGTAATATTTATTGTGCCACCAATATTTTCATTATTTACCGTTACATTAAATTCAAAAGTATTTCCTGAAACCTGCCTATAGTCAATATCTGTTAATGAAAGCTCTAAATTCTTGTTATTATTACATCTGTTGCAATTAAAAACTAAACTGTCATTATCCTCATTGAAATCCAAAGAAGTCTCCTTTTGCTCGCATAACTTAGACTGGTTGTTGCTACAGTAAACCGCTAGTGTTTGGCTGACACCACAAATTACATTTGTAAAATTTACCGATTTGGTTCCTCCTTGGTTGGTGGTCGTATTTAAAACTCCATTCAAGTAAACATAAAATCCCGTGAAATTGCCACTTTTGATGTCCACAGCAACATTTACAGAGCCATTACATGTTGAAGCTTGTGCAGGTGGTGGGATGCAAGGATCTGGTATTGTTCCTCCTGAACTGGTTACAATTTGATCATCTAATGAGGTATCACATTGGTAAGCACAAGTTGCACTCTTGTAATTTATCCATTGTGTACTGCTGTATCGCCCTTCATAATGGTAGTTAGCACTAGTATCACAAATAGCTCTTTTCGCATCAATTATATAATAAAATGGGACGTTTGAGTCGTCAAAATCCTGCTGTCCTGCTGAATTGTCACAATCAACATATTCCGTTATTTCAGCTTGTCCTTGGCCTCTTGAACTTGTATCCAACCCCTCATTGTGGGGTATCCCAGAGGTGCAGGTCAATGGAGGAGAATTGTCGCAAACTTCATGAAACTTTGCTTTATCAGTCCCAAAACCTCCAGTTGCGCTATAGGTATCGCATTGTGTCAATTTTCCAGTTTTATAATAGCATGCCTCGGGATCATCATTATTATTATCATCAAAACACTCTGCATCTCGTTCAGAATTGGAATTTGATATATTATACTTTAAATTTCCATTTATCCAAACAACAGCATCATCAGTTGTGCTACCTTCTCCAACGTAATTATCATTAAAACCAAGTGAGGTTATAGTTAAAAGCGTTAAAGTCCCGTTTTCGTTAACATAATAATACTTTGATTTTTTACTTCCATCATTAAAAGTTATATTTGATAAATAATACCCAGGCATAAAATCAACATCATCAACAGTTCCTGTCCCGTTCAGCCAAAACCAATAAGTTTGATTTGGCAATCCAAAATCTGTAATATTGAATATTTCATATAAATATGAATTGTTGATAAAGGTAAAATTATTTACCTCTAAGTTAGTTTGTACTAATCCATATCCATAAATGTCATCCTTTCCAGAATCCCCTAAATCAAGTACATCATTTCTTAATTTTGCTCTTATTTGTTCATTTGTTAATAAGTTATTATAAGATTTAATTAAGGCAGCAACTCCTGCAACATGAGGCGCTGCTAAAGAAGTGCCAGAAGATAAACCATAACCATTACCTAAAGAAGTTGAATTTATATCAACTCCGGGAGCAACCAATTCCTGCTCAAAGCCATAAGAGCTGAAATAAGCTAAATTATTATCGGAAGTAACTGCTCCAACTGCAATTACAGTATCGTACCTTGCCGGATATAAAATATTATCTTGACCATTATTTCCAGAAGCAGCGATAAGTAAAATATTGTAATTGTAAGCCTCTTCCAAAACTTCCTTGAAAATTTGCGAGTAAGAATTAAATCCAAAACTCATCGAAACAATGCTAACATTGTTATCTATTGCCCACTCAATGCCGACAATCGCATTGCTTAGCTCTCCTGTAGAGCTTTGCATTATCTTGACAGAATACAAGGAAACATCAGGAGCAATTCCAACTAATCCTTCATCATTAAGCAAAGCAGCTATCACACCAGCAACTGATGTTCCATGCCCTTTGCTGTCAAAGTAGTTATCATCAACAAAAGAAACTCCCCCAGCAATTGCTAAATCATCATGCGAGCTAATTCCAGTGTCCAAGACAGCAATCTTAACACCTGAGCCTTTGCTTAAATTCCATACAGAATCAGCTTTCACTTGTTTTATATTAAAAGGGAGGTTATCTTCTAAAACCTCTACAGTCTGCTCTAACTCAAGAAACTCTATTTGATTGTCCTCGATTAAGCTCTCTATATCTTCTATTTTTCCTTTTACCTTAGTTAGTCGAAATTTATCAAATTCTTCTTCCAAAGTTACATTTGCCAGCTTATCCCTATCTATAGAGTCCTTGAATTTAACTATAAACTCCTGAACCTCTTTTTTGTCCTTTACATCATTAAGATAATTCTCAGTTTCATCGTTTAATTTGCCCTTATTTTTCTCAATTATTTCTGATAAATTTTTTTGTTTTTTTGGCAATGAAATGTTCATCGTTTGATTATCGATTGTGTCATTTAATGTCACGTTAATGCTTTGATTTAATGGTATATCTTCAGTCTGAGTTGTCAAATTTAACGTTAAATTAATTGTTTGATTTTCTTCAATGGATACATTATCAATTATGTCAGTCAATGTACTGTTAAATGTTGAATTGATATCCTCTGTGGAATTAAGGATTGCAGCGCCTACAACCAACGCAGAGCCGAATAGTATGCTGATTAAAGCTATGAAACTAAACTCACCCTTTTCGTCTTTTAACATCTAGTAAGCCACCTCACTTTGTAGCATTAACCAGCCGCTCTGTCTGGTTGGTTATGTACTCGGAAGTTTTATTTGCAAACTCTAAAGTATACAGCACGGGAGTCATGTTGAACATACGAACATAATTATCAGAAACTCCTATCCTGTTGAAAGCCCACATCTTGCTGCTTTTCTTTGCAGCCCTGTCAAAAGTACCTTTTGCTTGCCCATTACTCAAGTTTCTAGCATATATCTGCAAGTCTGTGTATTCTGTATAACCGCTCAATAAAGCATTTTGAATGCCTAAAGCTATGGAATTCCTTCCAGCAGCCTCCAATCCGGTTATTGACAGCTTTAAAGCGCCGCTTGTGCTTGTCCTGTTCTGGTTCCCATTAGTATCTTTACAGCTTATGAAAAGGTAGGATATGTCATAAACCAACTCATCTTGATATATTAATGTACATCTATGGTTTAAAGTGCCGCCTTCTCCTGATGGAGCTCCTGTGCAGTTTCTTGGACTGCCCATGTTTGTATAATTCAAGTCCAAAGAAGTTGAGCTGCTGCTTCCGGCTATTGCACACCATGCATTCTCATTGGTATTAAACTGAATTGTTGGAACAACAGAAGAAGTGCTGCAAGCATTAGTTTTGTCCGTAAACCAATTCTCGCATCCATTTTCATTTGTTACATTGTAATAACTTATTACTGGTGGAGTTGTGTCCGGCAGTCCTATTCCCTCATATTCATATACAGCGTCACCTGCACCTCCTTGAGCAGCCCATATTCTGCTGCCATCTGCTGATACACCTATGCCTTGGGGACTAGGGGCAGGTGATAATGACCAATTAAGCTGCCAAGTTCCAGACATATTAAATTTATAAACTGCATTGTCATCTGTGTCTATCGCCCAAATAAAATTTCCATCTGTGGTTATGCCCCTGATTGCGCTCATTCCTGCTGTACTTGTATCAAAATTGCTTACAGAAGAGCCCGTCATTGTATACTTGTAAATCTGCGAACCTTCATTTAGGTCGGCAACCCAGATATTTATGTTATCTGTTGCGCATGAAATTGGGCCACTGACGCCAGTTGGTGTCCAGCTGTCTAAAAATGTTCCATTTGAAGTGAAATGGTACACTCCTTCTGTATAACTTACAATCCAGCTATCACTTCCATTTGAGCATATGCCTCTTGGGGCAGGGACAGCGGATGCACTCCAAGATACACCCGTATATGCTCCGTTTAAATCATATCTATAAACAGCTTTACCAGCCCAATCACTGACCCAAAGATAAGTCTCGTTAGAAGCAACCCCCCAAGCATCCGAATTAGCGGCTGTTGTAGACCAATTAGTCACAAGGTCGCCCTCTGTTGCATAGGCAAAGGGTATTGTTAATAAGAGAAATCCTAAAATTAAGGTGACTGCTTTTTTCATTGTCTCACCTCTTTATAAGCCAGCTTGCTTAGGTGGAAAGTAGGATCTTGTTCTACAAAGCCATTTCTGGATGCTTTGTAAAGTACTTTAACTCCATCTTGGCAGAATAAGAATTTCTGGCATGATTTGCCTCCATCGCAGCCGTTAAAAACACCATTTACTGCGCTTCCGCCGTGCTGTGAGCCGCATATAACCGCTACACAATTATTTTCTGCAGTCTGTATGCAAACGCCCCAACTTGAGAAATCAACCTCTTTTCTTTCAGTTACAACCCCTTTCGGAATTGAAACAACGAAAGAATTTATGCGGCAATCGGTTATATTTCTTAAAATTAGTTGAGTGCCAGTAACTTCATAGCTTTGATAGGATTCAGTGCCATTAACGCATGCATAATAACTTTGGTTTGCTTCATTAAAACATGTTCCATAAGTATCTCTTGTCCTGGTTATATAACCATACACATTTTCTGTCTGATTAGAATATGTTGTCGTGCAGTCCTGCTTCTCTTCAACGTTTATTATACCTCTCTGAGGAATCTGGCTTGCGACTATTAATGCAAGCAAGCTGATTGAGAATACAGCTAAAACTATCATTTTATTTATTTTCATAGAGAACACCCCCATTAATTATTAAATTTGAAATATATTGATTAAGAATACTCGTATTTAAAGAAAATAGATTACAAAATAAATCACCCTCTTTTAACATCCACCCACCAATATTCCA
>CAZFEZ010000006.1:0-8227 GCA_964518225.1 uncultured Methanosarcinales archaeon
CAAAGCCGGCAATAAGCAAGTTCAAGATGACCGGAAAGAAAGCAACAAAAAAGACTGATTTAAGGTATGAATGCAAAGTCTGCAAGAAAATGCACGTCCAAAGGCAGGGATTCAGGGCGAAAAAGATAGAATTTAAGTGAATCATCTGCACCTGTAAACTATATAACTTCCTTCTCTTTTGTCGTAAAAGACGCTTAATAAACCGCAATTTTCATTCAAAAACTGCTTTACTTCTCTAAAGTAAGAAATTCCCTGTTTGTCCCTTACCACAAACAGAATATCCCTGCCTTTCAATTCACTCAAAACTTTGTTTAAGTTTTTTATTCCTGAAAGAAAAACCTCATTGTTTGTATCGACAAAGTCAAGCGCTACCCTTTTGTTTGTTGACAAAGCGAGAAGAGGAACAACAGAATCATCACCAAAGAGCATATCCTCCCTGTTTGATTTAGAATTGACAAGATCTATCAGCTCCCTTCCCCTTTCAAAACCTGCAAATCCCACCCTTTCTAAAAACAGTATATCCGACGCCAAATTCCATATAAAAACCAGAAGCAGAATGGCAGAGATAAGAATCTTCCATCTTTTTTTCAGATTAAGGCTTCTAAAAATATTCATAACGGAATAGCCGCCGATCATGGCTAAAAACGGGAATATTATGATAAAATAAAATCCAAAAATTTTCCTTAGCGCCATTAAGGCTATCAGGTAAACAATAGAGGCGCTGGCCAGGACGGCGACAGGTTTTTTTTGTTTTATAAAAATAAGCGAGGATGCAGATAAAAACAAAACCCAGTTTAATTTTAAAATATCAGCATACTCCTTGAAATTTTCCCAGCCTTCAAGGCTTTTTAAAAGATGAAACTTGTAAACCGGAATTAGGTAGCCGCTTCCAGACAATAAAATGAAAATTCCGTTGACGGGCAAGAAAACACTAAGGAATCCCGACGATAATCTTAAAAATTTCCCCTTATTTGACAATAAAACTGCAGCCAGAATAACCGCTATGGGCACCAGGCTCAGCAATCTTGTTATTCCAGCAAGGCCAAAAAATAAGAACAATAATGATGAAATAACTGCCTCAGAACTGCCAAACTTTTCTTTTGTTATCTTAAAAATTAAAAATGCCGATGTTAAAATTGAAATCAAGGGCACGAACTTAAGAACAAAAATGTTGAAGCCAAATACCTTATAAACCACTGCCATTAAATAGCCATGCAATGGCGGATGGACATATAAAAAATCCCCGTATGGAACTTTTCCATCGCTTATCAGCTTTCCAGTATAATAATATATATTCTCATCTCCTGGCTGGGGAGTTAACAAGCCTTTAAGCACAATCAAAACAAATACAGCTATAAAGGAAAATAACAGAATATATGCTAGTTTATTCCTATTTATCGGCATACTGCATATTTTTGTTGAATTGTATATAATCTTTATTGTTCTACAAAGGCAAAGGTATATAAATCAATAAGAGTTACTTAAGGTATAATCAAAGAGACAAAAATGCCAAAAATAAAGGATCCCACCAGCAAATTTATCAAGATCAGGTGCCCTAAATGCAAAAATGAGCAGATAACTTTTGGAAAGACGGCAACAAAAGTTGACTGCCTGGTTTGCGGCAAGACTCTTGCAGAGCCGACAGGAGGCAAAAGCCGGGTTAAGGCAAGGGTCTTGGAAGTGCTGGAATAAACTTCTAAAATGCTCCTTAAAAAACAGGGTTTTCCAGAAGAAAGTGAATTAGTTCTTTGCACAGTCACAAGTGTTCAGTTCCATTCTGTGTTTGTCAATATTGACGAGTATGACAAGGGCGGAATGATACATATCTCCGAGGTTTCCCCTGGAAGAATAAGGAATATCAGGGACTTTGTCAAGGAAGGGAAGAAGATTGTCTGCAAGGTTTTGAGGATAAACCAAGAGAAAGGGTATATCGATCTTTCTTTAAGGAGGGTTAATGAGTCCGAGAAAAGAAGAAAAATTGACGACACGAAGAAAGAGCAGAACGCGGAGAAAATAGTCGAGATTGCAGCCGGAAAAATCGGGATAAAAACAGAAGAGTTATATGCCGAAATATCCAAAAAAATTATGAGCTTTGCGTCTCTTCATGAATTTTTTGAGGAAGCCGTTAAAAGCCCCGGCGCGCTTGAAAACTTGGAGATAGACAAAAAGCGCCTGAAAATCATAGAAGAAACCATAAACCAGAGAATCAAGCCATCAGAAGTGAATATCGCCGGAAAACTAAAGATAACCACATTTGCGCCTAACGGCATAGACGTTATCAAGGAATCATTAAAAAAGGCTGAAGATGCCGCCAGGGGCAAAATCAGCATAAATTATCTTGGCTCAGGGCTTTACAGGTTCATGGTCAAAGCTCCAGACTACAAAGTGGCTGAAAAGATTATGAAATCTGCGACAGAAACTGCAGTAAGCCATGTTGCAAAGCATGCAGGAACTGCCGAATTCAATCGTGACTCGTGATGAAACACATTCATAAATGCAATAACTGCAGCAAGTATACGATGAGGGTTATATGTGATTGCGGCGCTAAGACACTTGCGCCAAAGCCGTTAAAGTACAGCCCTGATGATCATCTTGCCGGATACAGGCGGAAAGCAAAAATTGAGGAATACAGGAAGAGAGGCTTGCTATGAGGGATGGCTGCTGGAACATGGCTCAATTTGGAAAATCCCCAAACCTAAACAATCCAATATTCATAGAAGGGCTGCCGGGCATAGGCAATGTTGGCAAAGTCGCTGTTGATTTTCTCATAGACGAGCTGAATGCAAAAAAACTGTATGAAATATCCTCGCATACTTTCCCGCACTCTGTTTTCGTAAACGAGGACAACCTGGTTGAGCTGCCGATTGTGGAGGTATTTTACAAGAAATACAGCGGCAGGCGCGATCTTTTGCTCCTCGGGGGGGATGTGCAGCCCATAGATGAAATAAGCTCTTACGAATTTTCTGAAAGGATTCTTGATCTGGTGCAGAAGTTTCATGGAAAAGAACTGATAACCTTGGGCGGCATAGGGCTTCCGGACATACCAAAAAAGCCAAAAGTTTACTGCACGGGAAATTCAAGAAAAATAATAGAAAGGTACAGAAGCGATTTGGTAAGCAACAATCTTTATGGAGTAGTGGGCCCTATAGTCGGAGTATCAGGCCTGTTGCTTGGATTGGCTTCAAGAAGGCGCATGGAAGCCATCTCATTTTTGGCGGAAACTTACGGTCATCCAATGTACCTGGGCATTAAAGGCGCAAAAGAAATTTTGAAGATTCTTGACAAGCAGTTGAGCTTACATTTGGATATAAACAAGCTTGACAAGGAAATAAAGAACATCGAAGACGAGCTTATGAAAAAAACAGAGCAGCTCAGCGAAGTTACAAAAGCGATTGCACTTAAAAAGCTGCAAAAAAAGGCCGGAAAGGATATGGATTACATAGGGTAATTAATCTATCATTCTTGGTCCATACGCGCCCTTAGTAATGGCTGATAAAATTCTGTTTAGACGACTTGAGTAAAAAACTTCTATCTGTTTTTGTTTTTTTCTTTCTTTATTAACTTCTGGCAAGATTTCATCAACCATTCTATCGTAATCAGTGGAGCTTCTGACTTTAACTTCTTGTTGGATATCCCTATTATGAAATATGCTAAATGAGTAAGGTACATAGGCTCCACCAAAAGGTCCAAATCTTTGACCAATTAATTCTTGCCATGAATACTCTCTTCCATGAACATGGATACTATCCGGCAACAAACCTTCCAATTTATTGTGCGTCAACCTTTTATATTCATCTCCCGTGAAATAAGGGATACCTTTTGCTTTCAATTGTTCAACTATACTTTTTCTAGTTGTACCATCATAAAAAATAAATGGAATTCCTATAAGGTCAACATTATCTCGCTTGAGTATTTCAGGTCCGGTTACATATACAGCAACTACGGCATTATTTTCAGCAATACAAAAATCCGGGCAATCTTGTTTAACTACTTCCGCTTTAGGTTTCCTTATCATCTTATCTGATTCAGCTTGACAATAAAACAACTTATTTAAATTTTTCTATTTTTAATTACTTAAAAGTAATTATTATTTATAAATAAATATAATTTTCTATATAGAAAATAGATATAACAATATTTAAATATACCCGCTTCTTAATTTTAAAAGGTGAAATTTTGGACTTTGAGATAAGAAAAATTACGGCGAGGCAGGTGCTTGATTCCAGAGGCAACCCCACAATTGAAGTAAGCTTGTCGACAAAATCATGCTGCGTCAGCTCAATTGTCCCGAGCGGAGCATCTACCGGAATTCATGAGGCATTGGAGCTGAGGGACAATGACAAAAAAATATATTCTGGAAAAGGGGTGCTGAAAGCTGTATCAAATGTCAACAGCGTAATGGCAAAAAAGCTTATTAATAATGATTGCAGGAACCAAAGGGAGATAGACAACGTGCTTATCGAGCTTGACGGCACAGTTAACAAATCAAAGCTTGGTGCAAATGCAATTCTGGGCGTTTCTATGGCGGTCTGCAAGGCAGGCGCGATATGCTCCGATAAGCGCCTTTACGAGCACATACAAAGGCTGTCAAATTCAAAAAAATTAGAGCTGCCGGTACCCCAGCTGAATGTGATGAACAGCGGCAGGCACGCCGGCATTGAAAACGACATCCAGGAGCATATGTTGGTGCCTGTTGGCTTTAGGACATTTAGCGATGCGCTGAGGGCCGGAGTCGAGACATACCATACTTTAAAAAATATCTTAAAAAAGAAATACGGGGCTCGGGCAGCATTGCTTGGGGATGAAGGAGGCTTTGCGCCCCCGATAGAAAATGTAGAGGAAAGATTGAACTTACTGCTTGATGCAGTTGATGAAGCAGGATACAGTGGAAGAATAAAGCTTGCACTGGACTGCGCCGCATCTGAATTTTACGACGATAAAATCGGCAAATACACAATTTTAAATAAAAGCTATAATCTGGGACAGCTGGCTGATTTCTATGGTTATTTAATAAAAAAATATCCGCTCGTTTCCATAGAGGACGGCATGGCCCAGGATGACTGGGCAGGGTGGTCGCTGCTAAACAGGCAAATAGGCGGCAAAATCCAATTGGTGGGGGATGATCTGTTGGTTACCAACATCGGCAGGATCAAGAGGGCTTTAAGCGAAAATGCATGCAACGCGCTGCTGCTTAAAGTGAACCAAATAGGCACGGTGACGGAAGCAATCGATGCCGCTAAAATTTCATTCAAAAACAAGTGGAATGTTGTTGTAAGCCACAGGAGTGGAGAGACAGAAGACACCCTTATAGCGGACTTGTGTGTCGGCATCGGTGCAAGCCAGAGCAAGCTCGGGGCGCCTGCCAGAAGCGAGAGGACTGCAAAGTACAACAGGCTCCTGAGAATAGAGGAAAAGCTCGGAAAGAAGGTAAAGTTTGCGAAAATTTAAAATGAGAATGCCTTTAATAACTCTAACAAGCGATTTTGGCGTTCAAAGCCAGGGCGCGGCAATCATGGAGTCTGTGGCGCTGCAGATTAATCCGAATGTGCGTGTAGTCCATTTGATGCACGGTCTGCCTGATTTTAATTTATTCTATGCCGCAAGAACCATGGAAACAGTGAATTATATGCAAGTTGGTTATCATGTTTGTGTTGTTGATCCGGGAGTCGGGACAAAAAGAAAATCCATCATAATAAAGACCGGAAGAGGGGATTACTTAATAGGACCCGACAACGGTGTTTTGCTTCCGGCAACAAGATTCCTTGGAGGCATAAAAAAGGCTGTTGAGATAACAAATAAAAAATATATGAGGCATCCTGTCTCTCCTATATTCCACGGGAGGGATATTTTTACGCCTGCGGCCGCATATATCTCCAAAGGAATCAAGATAAATGAATTTGGGAAAGAGTTAAAAGCTAAAGATTTGGCTAAAGCGCCTTACGAAGAAGCAGAAGCTGAAGGAGGCAGGTTCAATGCAAAAGTAATATCAATAAACAAATTCGGCTCCATCCATCTTAACATCACCCATTCCGCCTGGGACAAACTTAAATTACATACGGGCGACAAAGTTAAATTGAAATTTAATAAAAACTCAGTAGAATTGCCCTATGCTGTAACTTTTGGCGATGTGGAAAAAAACAATTCTTTAATAATGAAGGATGATTACGGAAGGATGGAGGTTGCATTAAACCAGGGAGCATTTGCAAAAAAATATCCAGTTAAAATCGGCGACGATATTCTAATAAAAAAATGAAATGATTAAACTTGTACTTTTGAGGCACGGGCAAAGCACATGGAATAAGGAAAACAGGTTTACGGGGTGGACTGACGTGCCTTTGACACAGGAAGGGGCCCAAGAAGCCAGAAATGCGGCAAAAATTCTAAATGAGAATGGGTATAGTTTTGATTTAATCTTCACTTCGGTCCTCAGGCGCTGCACTGAAACGACCGAAATAATCCTCAATGAAACGAGGCTCAAAAACCCCAAAACCATTAAATCCTGGCGCCTCAACGAGAGGCATTATGGGGCTTTGCAGGGCCTGAATAAGGCCGAGATGGCTGCAAAATACGGCGAGGAGCAGGTGCTGAAATGGCGCAGAAGCTATGATGCAAAGCCGCCTGCGCTTGAGAAAAGCGATGAAAGGTGGCCCGGCAACGATGCAAAATACAATGGCCTAGACAAAAAATTGCTGCCGCTTGCAGAGTCTTTGAAGGACACAGTTGCAAGAGTTGCGCCATACTGGAAGGAAGAAATAGCGCCCGCCCTGAAGAAAGGAAAAAAAGTGCTGGTTTCAGCCAGCGGAAACAGCCTGAGAGCATTAGTAAAATACATTGACAATGTTCCAGACGGCGAAATCGTTGAATTTAATATCCCGACGGGAATTCCGCTTGTCTATGAGCTGAACGGCAAGCTTAAGCCGATAAAGCATTATTTCCTGGGAGACCCAAAAGAAATAGAGGCGAAGATTAAGGCAGTTATATCGCAGGGAAAGGCGAAAAAATAGTTTTACCTTCTATAAAACTTTGCAGCATCCTCCGGCAAAACAGAATTTATTACGGCGTTTGTCGAGAGTTCAAATCCGCCCCATGTCGCCATGCGCGGCGCCACTTCGATATGAAAATGCAGGTCTTCTTTTTCCGGCGAATAATGAATGAAGAAGTTGTAAGAAGCATTTATTATTTTTAATTTAGCCAACAATCTTTTTAAAACCAGTGCCAAATCCCTATACTCGTCATTTTTTAACTCCTCCATTGTTGCCTTGTGCCTCTTAACGAATACCCATGCCTCATAGTTGAATCTGGAGGCGAAAGGGGCAAATGCAACTACATTTTTTGTTTCAAATATCTTTCTTTTTGACTTTGACTCGAGCCTTACAATCTCACAGTATGGGCATTTTCCGTATTTTTTTGCCGCTTCCGCCTCCTCCATGACCAGCGATGGAACCTGCGGCAATGCCGTCACTTGCGTATGGCTGTGGATCAATGAAGTTCCGGCATCTCTGCCTTGGTTTTTGAACACTTCTACATACTTTATTCCTTTTAACCTGCCCAGTTCCTTTATCCTTAATCTGCATACTTCAAGCAGTTCTTTTACATAATCTGCAGGCAGGTCTGCAAGCTGCGATTTGTGATTTTGAGTCTCAACAATTATCTCATGCACCCCGTAAGAGTTTGCCTCAGAGAAAAATTTTTTTGACTTGAAATTTGGAGTCGCTTTTTTTTCAACAGCCGGAAATTTGTTGAGAAACCACCTCATTCTCCATTTTTTCTTGTGCCCAATCCTGCCGATTTCGGGAGGGGTCAGATGCTCGTTGCCTGGGCAAAAAAAGCATATTTTCGCTTCCTCATTCACTTCAACTTTCCTGAATTCGTGCGGCCTTTTCCTTCGCTCTGTAGCATAATACACCCACCTGTCAAGAAGATAATCCTTTCGTATTATGCCCATATAATCGTAGGCTGAAAAATGTATATTTAAAACTTTTGTTTAACCACCCAGGAGATTATGGAGTGGTTTGCAATAATCCGCTTGGGAACCGAGATATGCCATATAACGTCCAATAAATAGTGCGACAACAGGCCTATTGCAAATATTCTTGCAAGTTCACTGACAAATGATAAGACAGCTACAACTGCGGCAAATTCTATCGTGTGAAAGATGAACAACCCATAATTGCATTCATCAAAATTATTTTTTTTGAACATTAGAATATAATGCCTGTAGCATTCA